>MPOY01000533.1 GCA_001896715.1 Methanoculleus sp. EBM-46 | reverse complement strand
CTGGGCGGGGTTCAGGAGCGATTTGACTTTACCCCCTGTAATCCTGTATAATTTTTTGTAATAAAGGCTGTTGAGCGAGAACCATAGTGGGATGGAAACATGAGAATCGAAGATGGAAATACAGAAAAACACCCGTTGAGCGAGAACCATAGTGGGATGGAAACATACTTTTCAATTCCATGTTATCATCTCCTCTTTTTGTTGAGCGAGAACCATAGTGGGATGGAAACTTGTTATGACTGATTAAGTTAACCAATACAGATAACGTTGAGCGAGAACCATAGTGGGATGGAAACCCAGAATGTTACCGCGTCCCGGCACCCTCTCGGTGCATGTTGAGCGAGAACCATAGTGGGATGGAAACGCCTTGATCGTCTTTTTTTCGACCGTGCCTTTCTCGGTTGAGCGAGAACCATAGTGGGATGGAAACAGAAAACTTCTTCCAGCTCCCGGTACACTTTCATCGGTTGAGCGAGAACCATAGTGGGATGGAAACGTGCCTTTCTCGCTCGTCAGGTCCAGGCATACAAGTTGAGCGAGAACCATAGTGGGATGGAAACCCCTTGTCTACATCGGTCCAGAAAACTTCTTCCAGGTTGAGCGAGAACCATAGTGGGATGGAAACTGAACTGGTCGGGCCAGACCGCCCCGACTGATTTCGTTGAGCGAGAACCATAGTGGGATGGAAACTGAATGAAACAGGCACATCGGGAAGGTCAATCGCGTTGAGCGAGAACCATAGTGGGATGGAAACGGGCGATGGGGTTATTTACAGTCTGCCGGATTGTTGCGTTGAGCGAGAACCATAGTGGGATGGAAACCGACCCATTTCGTCGCGATCAGAAAGTATTTCTATAAGTTGAGCGAGAACCATAGTGGGATGGAAACAGGCATCAGAGACAACCCGTGCCCCTAACACATTTACGTTGAGCGAGAACCATAGTGGGATGGAAACAGTTCATCGAACATTACATATTCGGATGAGCTGGAGGTTGAGCGAGAACCATAGTGGGATGGAAACGATGCCTTGAAGGGCATCTTTTACAGCCTGTGCTCCTGTTGAGCGAGAACCATAGTGGGATGGAAACCGATGTTCTGGGAGTCTTGTAAAGGAGTTTTTTTCTAGTTGAGCGAGAACCATAGTGGGATGGAAACGGTTCGAATATGACTGTCTTTGACGCCTTGAAGGGTTGAGCGAGAACCATAGTGGGATGGAAACTTTATAAATTGTGTTCCTAACACATTACTGCACGGTTGAGCGAGAACCATAGTGGGATGGAAACGCTCATAGAGCCGAACACAGAAAAAGTTTCTATGAGTTGAGCGAGAACCATAGTCTCAACTTATGCACTTCGAGTTAACAAAGCGAGGAAGAAGGAAGTGGATAGAAGAATCGCTAGCGGAAGAGCTTCGAGCT
>MPOY01000633.1 GCA_001896715.1 Methanoculleus sp. EBM-46 | reverse complement strand
CTTGACCGCCGCTTTATCGCCGTCCAGGTAGACGGTGAGGTCGAAGGCGCCGACGTCGCTTCCGCCCCCGTTCTTGATCGTGACCGGAACGGTGTAGTCCAGGTATCCCGCAGCGGTCGCCGGTGGTATCGCCAGCAGTGATATGGCGACGATGCCCGCGCCTGCGATCAGAGCAATCGTAATTTTCCGGCCGGGCGGGCGCATCATAAGGAACACGGCGAGAACGAGCCCCGCAAACAGGGCAAAGAACGGAGCGGGCGCCTGTTGCGTCGGCACGGCCTGTGCCCCGGCTTCAAGTCCGCCCCGGATCGGCGCCCCTATGGCGACGGAGAGGTCGGGGACCGTGCCGACCGTCAGCTGCATCGACGCCTCGTTGTCCGCGGGATCGGCGTCGCCGGCGGCATCGACGCGCACCGCGACGGTATGCCGGCCTTCAGCGAGGGTGACGCCGGTCTCGACCTGCTGGACGCCGGACCTCGCCGGCTCGACTTCAACTGTTTTGACGACACTCCCGTCGACCGAGAAGGCCACCGCGATCTTCCCGTCGGGCCGTACGCCGTAGTTCCTCACCATCGCCCGGATCGTCGCCTCCTCGCCGGCGTAAGCACCCGTCGCTACGGGTGTATCGACGGCGAAGTCCGGCGCCGGAGACGCGCCGGGCCGCTGCACCGTGAGGATCGCGGAGACCGGGTGGATGTAGTCCTCGCCCTCGGGCTTTGACCCGGTGGTGCTGATCTCGCCGTCGCCGTCGAGATCTCTCCCGCGCTCGAAGATAATCTGGTTGGTCTCTTTCAGGAGGCGGCCGACATCGAACGTCTCGACGTCGACGTACCGGGCCTCGATCCCGGCACCGCCGGTTGCGTCGCCGATATGTTCGTTGCCGATGTCCCGCGCACCTTCGGGATAGATCGAGAGGTCGGTCACCGGGACGCCCAGGTCCTCGCCGTTGAAGAGGACGTAATCCGGCTGCCCTTTCGTCGAGGCGAGGAGGACCACGGTCAGGTCGGCGGCACCCTTCTCTATTGCGCCTGCCTTCTCGAAGACTACTTCGCACGTATCGTGGCGCGTGGGGTTCGTGCCGGACCATCCCTCGCCGTGGAGGTTCTCGTTCCCTTCTGCGATCCAGTAGCGCGTGAGCGGTTTTCCGGCATCCTCGACGATGGCCACGACGAAGATGGCGTAGGCGCGCCCGTCGATCCTGCTCTCGGGCTGGCCCCTGCTGGTCGTGAGGGTGACGGTGTTCTTGCCGCCCCGGAGCTGGTCGGTGCAGTCGTGCGCGACCCAGTAGACGCCGTATCCCGATACGAGCGTCTCGGGGTGCCGGTCGTCCTTCCCGAAGAGGTCCCGGCGGACCGGGACGCCGTTGTTGACGCTGAGCTCCTCCCACCCGGTGT
>MPOY01000430.1 GCA_001896715.1 Methanoculleus sp. EBM-46 | reverse complement strand
GACGGCGCCTTCGCCATCCAGTTTGCAAACGGCGCCCTCTTTGCCGGCTGCCACCACGACTCCTGCGGCGGAGGCGCCCAGCGGTGGCCGGAACTCCGGGGGATGTATGAACGGAAGAGACAGAAAGCAGAGAAAGAGCCGGAGGAGCGGCCCGCCCCTCCTCCTCCGGCCGCCGACGAGCACCGCGAGCGAGCCCTTGCGATCCTCCGGACCGGCGACCCGTTCACGTTCCTCCTCGACACCTTCAACAAAGCCCACGTCGGCGACCGGACCCTCGCCGAGTGCCTGGTGATGTCCATCGCCTCACAGTCGGTCGAGAACACCCGCGGGCTCCACGTCGCCATCTCCGGCAACTCCGGGAAGGGGAAGAGCCATGCCTGCACGACGATGCTCAACCTCATCCCGGAGGCCTACAAACTCACCGGCACGGTCTCGAACAAGGCGCTCTACTACGCCGACGACCTCCGGCCCGGCACCGTCCTCCTCTTCGACGACACGACGCTCTCCGGCGACCTCCAGGAGGTCCTCAAGTCGGCAACCTCGTCATTCCGGGAGCCGATCGTTCACCGGACAGTGACCAAAGACCGGCAGCCACAGGTCTGCATCATACCGGAGCGGTGCGTCTGGTGGCTCGCCAGGGTCGAGATCCCCGGCGACGACCAGGTGCTGAACCGGATGCTGACGGTCTGGATCGATGACTCGGCCGAGCAGGACCGGGCGGTGCTGGAACACCTCAAGGGGGTAGAGGCAGACGGACCGACCAGTGGCGACGACCCCGACGTCCTGACCTGCCAGGCGCTCTGGTCGGTCTTGAAGGAGCACCGGATCTCTGTCAGGATCCCCTTCGCCCGGCGGATCGGGTTCTCAAACGCCGCAAACCGCCGGAACCCCGCGATGCTCTTTGACCTGATCAAGTGCCACGCGGCACTCCGGTTCCTGCAACTCCCCGGAGAGGAGGTGGACGGCGTGATCCGGATCGAGGCGACCCGGGAGGACTTTGACGCGGCTGCCTGCCTTTACGGGGCG
>MPOY01000065.1 GCA_001896715.1 Methanoculleus sp. EBM-46 | reverse complement strand
GCAGACGACGATGGCAGACGTCTATTTCGCGAATCTCCGGGCGAGGAGCCACCACGAGAGCAAGATACAGAAGATCCGCCGCCTCTTTGATGCGGCCGGGTTTGACAGGGTGGTCCGCCCGGGCGACCTTACGGCCGTCAAACTCCACGTCGGGGAACGGGGGTGCGACACCTACATAAACCCGGTCTTTGCCCGGCAGGTGGTCGATAAGGTGAAGGAGCGCCGGGCCCACCCGTTCATCACCGATACCGGCACCCTCTATGCGGGGAGCCGGGCCGACGCCGTCCGGCACACCGTCACCGCGATCGAGCACGGGTTTGATTACGCAGTCGTCGGCGCTCCGGTGATCATCGCCGACGGCATATCGGGCGGCTACTGGCGTGAGGTCGCGGTCGGCGGGAACCATTTCGAGAGCGTCAGGATCGCCGGCGGCATCCTCGATGCCGAGAGCATGCTCGTCCTCTCGCACGTCAAAGGCCACGACCTCGCCGGGTTTGGGGGCGCTATCAAGAACCTGGCGATGGGCTGCGCCCCGCCCTCAGGGAAGGCGGAGCAGCACGCCGGCCGGCCGTGCTTCGAGATTGAGGCCTGCAAGGGGTGCGGGAGGTGCGTCCAGGTCTGCCCGCAGGCGGCGGTGACCCTGGTCGAGGGGCGGGCGCGATTCAACCCGGAGCGCTGCGTCGGGTGCGGCGACTGCATGCGCTCCTGCGGAGAGGGGGCGATCGAGTTTGACTGGACGACGGAGATCCGGCCGTTCATCGAGAGGCTCTGCGAGTATGCCCTCGGCGCCGTCCGCGACAAACCCGGAAGGGTGGGCTATATCAACTTCCTCCTTGCGATCACCCCCGACTGCGACTGCGTCCCCTGGAGCGATGCGGCAATCGTCCCCGATATCGGGATCCTCGCCTCCACCGATCCGGTCGCGATCGACCACGCGAGCTTCGACCTCGTCAACAGCGAACGGGGGATTGCCCGGACGGCTCTCGGGGAGCATACCGCCCCGGGGGAAGACAAGTTCAGGGGAATCTGGGACTACACGGATGGCGGTTACCAGATCGACTACGCAGCTCGGATAGGACTTGGCGACGCATCCTACCGGCTGATCGAGATCTGAGAGGGAGGTGTGATCTGCGGGTCTCGCGCCCGGTGAGGAGACCCGGGCATCCCCTAACCGGTCGGGAACGCCCGCATCACCCGTGCCCTGACGGCCTCTTTCGGGAGCGCGCCGACCACCCGGTCGATGAGCATGCCGTTTGCAAAGAACAGGAGCGTCGGTATGGCCGTTATGCTGAACTGTGTCGATATCGCACGGTTCTGGTCAACGTTGCACTTGCCGAAGGTCACCCGGCCGTCAAAGTCACGCGCAAGATCCTCGATCACCGGGGCCACCATCCGGCAGGGGCCGCACCACTCCGCCCAGAGATCGATGACCAGGAACGGATGCCGCTTTACCGTCTCCTGAAACGTGCCGTCGGTGATCTCGATGACACCGCCCCGGCCGCCCTGCATCCGGGCTTCGATCTTTCTGAGGCGTTCTTCACGGAGGCGTTGCAGGTCGTCGTCCATCGGTCGGTTCTCTTCCATGTGGCGGAGGTATGATGCGCGCCCCTATTAAGGATTGGGGAGGCGGCGGCGGACGGGGCATCAGATAACTATATATCATCGAGAGATCAACGGTATATGCCTCACAGATGAGCAGCGAGGTGGGGTAGTCAGGAAATCCCGGCGGGCTCATAACCCGTAGACCGATGGTTCAAATCCATCCCTCGCTATGTTCTGTTTTGCATACGTTTCTCCGACATCCTCTTCACATATTCTCCTCAGGAGGTCCCCCTCCG
>MPOY01000064.1 GCA_001896715.1 Methanoculleus sp. EBM-46 | reverse complement strand
TCGAGCGCGACGAGCGTGATCGGGTTTGTCGGCGGCGGGGTGCAGCAGCAGATCTCCCTGACCCCCGCGACCTTTGCCGGGACGGTGCACATCAGCGCCGTCGAGGGGTATGCCGCCCGCCCGCCGGGGACGTAGGCACCGATACGGGATAAGGGCGTCGTCCTGACGCCGAGGGTGATCCCGGGCTCCATCTCCTGCAGCCAGAGGTCGCGCCCGCGCTGCAGCTCGTGGAACCGGCTGATCCGGGCTTCCGCCTCGGCGAGGCTCTCGATGAGTTGTGCATCCACCCGGTCGTAGGCTGCCTCCCGCTCCTCGTCGGAGACGGCAATCTCATCGAGATCGATACCGTCAAATCTCTTCGTCAGGTCGATGAGGGCCGCGTCGCCTTCCGATCGCACCCTCGCTATGATCTCAGAGACGGGGCCCCTCACCCGGTCGATCTCCGATCGCCGTCCGGCGATCCAGGTCTCGATCTCCAGCGCCTGCCACATGGCAAAAAAGGTCGGCGGGGCAGAGCGTTAAGGTTTCGACACCCCGGCCCCGGGAAGGCGAACACCGCCTCACGGGCGGCAGGTATGTGAGGGCACTTGACAAATCCTATTTGTTAATTTTTATACAAACCGATAAATATAATGTCGGCCCATCCCGGCCCGCATGCGATCGAGAACGTGGATGCCTATCCTGGGCATCATGGTAGTGCTGCTTGCCGCATGTGCCGTCTCCGTCACGGCACAGCAAGCGGCAAACCCGGGCGTACTCCGGATAGCGACGACGACGAGCCTGTATGACACCGGCCTCCTTGACGAACTTGAAGATATGTACGAGAACGTCTCCGGCGTGGATGTGCAGATCACCGCACAGGGAACGGGCCAGGCGCTCGACACCGCTCGGCGCGGCGACGTCGACCTCGTGCTCGTCCATTCGCCGGGGCTTGAGCAGGAGTTCATCGATCAGGGCTACGGCATCAACCCGCACTGCTTTGCCTACAACAACTTCCTGATCGTCGGGCCGGATTCCGATCCGGCGAAGATCAAGAACATGACGCCGGAAGAGGCCTTCAAGACGATCGCCATCGCCGGCATGAACGACACGCCGGGCGTGGCCTTCGTCTCCCGCGGCGACAACTCGGGCACGCACAACCGGGAGCAGCAGATCTGGAAGGCGGCCGGTTACAACTACACGACGGACATCCAGGACTCCGGGGACTGGTATGTCGAGACCGGGAGCGGCATGGGGGAGACCCTGACCATCGCGAACCAGAAGGAGGCCTACACGCTCTCCGACATCGGGACCTACCTTGCCTTCAAGAGCCAGCTGAACCTGGTACAGCTCGTCACCGAGGGGGGTGAGCTCATGAACCGCTACAGCGCGATCGCGGTCAACCCCGAGAAGAACCCGAATGTCAACATCGACGAGGCGAACAGGTTCATCGACTGGATAACCTCCAACGAGACCAAGGAGTTCATCGGGAACTTTGGTGTTGCAGAGTTCGGCCAGCCGCTCTTCGTGCCGCTCTACCCGCCCGAGTGTTCGCAACCGCCGTTCAACTGCACCACCTGCTCATCGGGAGAGGTGAACGCGACAGCGTGAACCGGGAACGTTCGTACCGTGCCGCAGGGGGACCCGGGCGCGGGGGGCCTCTGCCGGGAGATCGGGGAGGGCGGCAGAAATCCCCCGATCTCGCGGGGACAGACGGCTTTGAGGTATGCGAAACACCTCTCCCCGCCCCGGGCCGTTGCGGTCATGAGGATGCTCCGGGTGCGAGGATAACTATTTATGATCGGTGGTCGTGCTAACGGGCTGCTATGAAGATGAACGTTGCCATTCTATCGGCCGGCACCATCGCGATCCTCTTCATCCTCGCTCTTCTGGCGGGATGCACGGGGACGGCGCCGGGCGAGAACGTAACACCGAACGTAACGACGACCGCACCCGCTGCCGGGGCAAACGTGCTCAAGATCGCCACCACGACGAGCCTTGAGAACACCGGGCTGCTTGCGGAGCTCGAGCGGGTCTACGAGAGAGAGACCGGGATGGACCTCCAGTTCATCGCCCAGGGCACAGGCCAGGCGCTCGACACCGCTCGGCGCGGCGACGTCGACCTCGTGCTCGTCCACGCCCCGGCGCTTGAGAAGGAGTTCGAGGACGAAGGCTACGGCATCGACCCGCGGTGCATCGCCTACAACTACTTCATCATCGTCGGGCCGGAGGACGACCCGGCGAAGATCAGGAACATGAGCGCGGTGGAAGCTTTCAGGACGATCGCCATCGCCGGCATGAACAATACGCCGGGCGTGGCCTTCGTCTCCCGCGGCGACAACTCGGGCACCCACGCCCAGGAGAAGGCGCTCTGGAAGGAAGCGGGCTACAACTACACGACGGAGATCCTCGACTCCGGAGCCTGGTACGTCGATGCCGGCAAAGGTATGGGCGACACCCTGATCCTCGCGGACGAGAAGAAAGCTTACACGCTCTCCGATGAGGGAACCTATCTCTCGTTTGCAAACCGCCTTGCCCTGGTGCCGATCATCAGCGAGAGCACCGAGCTCATGAACCGCTACAGCGCAATCGCGGTCAACCCCGCGAAGTACCCGAACACGAACGCGAGAGGTGCCGCGGACTTCATCAACTGGCTCATATCCGACGAAGGGAAGCAGCTGATCGGTGACTTCGGGAAGGTCGAGTTTGGAAAACCGCTCTTCGTGCCGCTCTACGCACCCGAGTGCACGGGACCGCCGTTCAACTGCACCTGTGCGGAACCGGTGCCCACGCCCGCGTAGAAGCCAGCAGACCAAGGGTAGCCAGGGAGATGTGGGGAGAGGGGAGTGAGGAGACGTGGTGAACGGGAACCCGATCGTCGAGGGATTCATCGAGGCCATCCGGCTCATCGTCTCCCTCGACCCGCAGGTGGTCGAGATCACCATCCGGTCGCTCTACGTCTCCCTCACCGCCACGTTCTTTGCCGCGCTCATCGCGCTTCCCCTCGGGGCGCTGATCTACTTCTACGAGTTCCGGGGGAAGCATGCGGTCGTCTCGACGCTGCAGACGCTGTACGCGCTCCCGACCGTCATCGTGGGCCTGGTCATGTTCCTCCTCCTCTCAAACATCGGCCCTTTCGGGTTCCTCCGCCTCCTCTACACGCCCGGCGGCATGATCGTCACCCAGACGGTCCTCATCATACCGCTCCTCATGGGGCTGACGGTCTCGGCCCTCTCCGGTATCGACCGCGACAAACGCTACACGATCACCGCGCTCGGCGCAAGCAGGCTCCAGACGATCGTGACCATCATCGTGGAATCCCGGTTCGCGGTCATGTCCAGCGTCCTTCTCGGATTCGGGCGGGCGATATCCGAGGTCGGTACGGTGATGATCATCGGCGGCAACATCCGGGGCGCCACCCGCGTCCTCACCACCGCGATCGCGCTCAACACGTCGATGGCAAACTACTCGGTATCGATCGCGCTCGGGATCATCCTTCTCGCGGTGGCTCTCGGGGTGAACATCGCTCTCTCCCTGGTGCAGCGGCGGTGATGGCATGGCGATCATTGAGGCAAGGGATATCAGGAAAGTATACGGCAACCTGGAGGTCCTGCACGACGTCGACCTCTCGGTCGAGGAAGGAGAGATTCTCGGGCTCATCGGCCCGAGCGGGTCGGGGAAGAGCACGCTTCTGCGGATACTCGACCTGATCGAGCCGCCGAGCGGCGGAGAGCTCTCGGTCTTCGGCACCGATACGGTCGCGGAGCGCAGTCGCTGGCTCGACCTCCGCCGCCGCATGGGGATGCTCTTCCAGAGGCCGATCGTCTTCAACGCGTCGGTCTACGACAACGTCGCTATGGGGCTCCGGTACCGGGGGGTCTCCGGCAGCGATATCGACCGGAAGGTGAAGGAAGCCCTCGATGCCGTCGGGCTCTCCCGCTACATCAAGAGCCGGGCGACCGATCTCTCGGGCGGCGAGCAGCAGCGGGTGGCGCTCTCACGGGTGCTCGTGACGGACCCCGAGATCCTCTTCCTCGACGAACCCACGGCGAACCTGGATCCGGGTTCGACCGCCACCATCGAGCGGATCGTGGCCGACCTGAACCGCGAGGCCGGGATGACCGTCCTGATCAGCACCCACGATCTGGCGCAGGGGCAGCGGCTCGCCCATCGCATTGCAGTGATGATCGAGGGGACGGTCGCCCAGGCGGGCTCACCCCATGCTGTCTTCCACGAGCCCGGGAGCAGAAAGATCGCCGGGTTCGTGGGCGTCCAGAACATCATCCCCGGCCGGGTCGTCTCCCGGCAAGGGGGCCTCACCACGGTGGCGGCAAAAGACCGGCGGATCATCTCGGCGACACCGTCGCCCGCCGACGAGGTCTTCGTGGTCATCCGGGGCGAGGATATATCCCTGCACCGGCGAGAACCGGGGTACGAGGAGGCGGAGAACCTCTTCCCGGCAAGAGTCACGGCTATCGAGTCCATGGCGCCGTTCGTGAACGTGACCGTGGATTGCGGGTGCGATCTCGTCGTACTGATGCCGGCGCGGAGGGCGGAAGCCCTCGAGATCCACGTCGGGATGGAGGTCTGGGTCTCTCTCCCGGCGAAGGTGGTCCACCTGGTCCCGCAAAATGGACCGTAAACTCATATCGGGGCACTATTTGCCGACCGCTGTTCTATCCGGACCTCCTGGATTAATCTAAACCGATTAACTCTTGCCTTAAAGGATAATTTTAACTCAGTTGTCCCAAAAAAGATTATTTCATGAAATCGATTCGTATGGTTGCCTTTATCGCCCTCATCGTCGCCGCCGCGGTCCTGATCTGCGGCTGCACGGGGACGACGAACACCGACTCGACGCCCGGAACGGGCGCCCAGACCACGACCCCCGCATCGACGGCAGCACCCACGGAAAACATCCAGGTCAAGATCTTCCACGCCGGGAGCCTGACCGGGCCGTTTGAGAAGGTGAAAGCAGAGTTCGAGGCCAAGTACCCCGGCACCACGGTGCTCCTCGAGCCTGCCGGCAGCATCGATTGCGTCAAGAAGATCACCGAGAACGGCAAACCCGCCGATGTCCTCGCCTCCGCCGATTACTACCTCATACCGGAGATGATGATACCCGATCACGCCGACTGGTATCTCACGTTCGCAAAGAACCTGATGGTGCTCACCTATACGAACGAGAGCAAGTACGCAAGCGAGATCACCGCCGATAACTGGTACGAGATCCTCGGCCGTGACGGCGTCCGGTGGGGCTTCTCCGACCCGAACTCCGATCCCTGCGGTTACCGCACCCCGATGGTGATCCAGCTTGCCGAGAGCCACTACAAGAACGACCAGATCTTTGAGAACCTTGTCAGCAAGCACAGCAACATCACCGTCACCGAGGAGAACGGCATCTCCACCATCCACGCCGGCGACCCGAAACCCGACGGCGCCGTCCTGACGATCCGGCCAAAGAGCGTCGAACTCGTCCAGATGGTCCAGGCCGGCGGACTTGACTACGCCTGGGAGTACAGGAGCGTTGCCGTCCAGAACGACCTCCGCTACATCGAACTCCCCGAAGCGATCGACCTCTCGTCGATAGACTTCGAGGATACCTACGCGACCGTCCAGATTGAAACGAAGAAGGGCGACAGCGTCGCCATCTTCACCGGGTCCCCCATCATCTTCGGTATAACCGTCCCGAAGATCGCGGAGCACCCCGACCTCGGCGTCGCATTCATCGAGATGCTGATCGACACCACCGGCCAGGAGATCCTCATCGCCGACGGCCAGCCCCCGATCGTTCCCGCGGACGGCTACGGCAACGTCCCTGACGTCCTCAAGTCACTCGTTGCGATGAGATCTTGAACTCCCCTCTTCTTTTTTCCCCTGCAGGCATTCAGTGAGGCGCGCACAGGAGATATCAGCGATTCCATGGATATGAAGACCCAGACACGCTCGACCGACCCGCTTCCGGCAGACGGAGAACCGGTCGCCGCCACCCGGTGGAAGAGAGAGCGCAAGCGGTATACGGACTGGTGCACCCTCGGGTTCTGCATCCTCGGCGGGTTGCTCGTCGGCATCACGGTGCTGGCGCTCGCGAACATCACGATGGCGGAACTCGCCGACCCGGCCCACCTCATCAAGATCGCAACGTCGTCTACGGTGATCGAGTCCATCCTCCTCACGTTCGGCGCGGGGGCGAGCGCCGTCCTCCTCCTCATCGTATTCGGGACGCCGCTTGCCTACATCCTCGCCCGGTCCCGCCCCTCCCGCTTCAAGGGCGTCGTCGAGAGCATCATCGATATCCCGCTCATCCTGCCGCACACCGTGGCGGGCCTGCTCGTCTACCTCCTCTTCATGCGCCGGGGATGGCTCGGCGCGCCGCTCTCGGATATCGGGCTTGCGTTTGAGGATGCGCTCCCCGGGACGATCGTCGCTATGCTCTTCGTCGCCTCGCCGTTCTACATCAACAGCATGCGGGAGGGGTTTGAGAAGGTGCCGGTCCACCTGGAGAACGTCGCCCGCACGCTCGGCGCCGGCACCTTCACCATGTTCCGGACGGTCTCGCTCCCCTTGAGCCTCCGGCACATGTACAGCGGGGCCATACTCGCCTGGGGGAGGGCTATCGGGGAGTTTGCCGGCGTCATCATGATCGCCTACTATCCGTTCATCATATCGACGCTGATCTACTACTCCTTCACGACGGACGGCATCCGTGCGAGCAGGAGCATCGCGTTCACGGTCATCCTGATCAGTTTCGGGGTATTCTACCTTCTCCGGCGGATGACCCGGCACCTGGGGAGGTACGATGATAGAGTTTGATCGGGTCTCGCTCGCACTCGGCTCGTTCCGCTTAGAAGAGATCAGCCTGACGATCGGCCGGGGCGATTACTACTTCATCGTCGGGCCGTCGGGAGCGGGAAAGACGGTGCTCCTCGAGACGATAGCCGGCCTCCACCGGCCGGAGAGCGGCCGGGTGCTCCTCCGGGACGAAGAGATCACCACCCTCCCCCCGGAGAAACGAAGGGTCGCCCTCGTCTACCAGGACTACTCGCTCTTCCCGAACATGCGGGTCATCGACAACGTCTCCTACGGCCTCCGGGTGCAGGGGATGCGAAAGAAAGAGGCACGGGATGAGGTTGTTCCCCTCCTCGAGCGGTTCGGTATCGCTCACCTCGCCGACCGCTACCCGGGAACCCTCTCGGGCGGCGAGCAGCAGCGGGTGTCGCTTGCCCGGGCCATCGCGGTGAAACCCGACATCCTCCTCCTCGACGAACCGCTCTCGGCCCTCGACCCCATCACGCAGGAGAGGTTCATCGGCGATCTCCGCCGACTCCACCGGGAGGACGGGCTCACGATCGTCCAGGTGAGCCACTCCCGCCGGGAGGCGCACCTCCTCGCGACCCGGATGGCGGTGATCATCGACGGATACCTCGTGGACGAAGGGAAGGCCGGCGTCGTCCTGAACACACCCAGGAGCCGTGATGTCGCAACGTTTGTCGGTATCGAGAACATCCTCGATGGGACCGTGACGGCAAACGAGGATGGGCATGCAACGGTGGATGCCGGAGGGAGGACGTTTGAGGCGATGACCGACGCCGCTCCGGGCGAGGAGGTCAGCCTCTGTATCCGGGCCGACGATATCATCCTTGCCGTCGACGGCGACCGGCATTCCAGCGCCCGGAACACGATGGCCGGGACGGTCGTCTCGGTCGTGGAGAACGGCCCCGTCGCCGAGGTGAAGGTGGACGCCGGCGTCGTACTGACCGCGGTCCTGACCCGGCGGTCGGTACGCGATCTCTTGCTCGTCGCGGGGACCGCCGTCACCCTCTCTATCAAGGCGACGGCGATCCACGTCATCCGTGCTTCGTCTTGATCGAGAGGATCAGGCCGACGAAGACCGCGGTGACGGCGTTCGCCGCGACGATGGCAGGATCCCCTCTCACCACGCCGTAGGCGAGCCAGAGCAGGAGGCCGGCAAGGAAGACGATGAGCGTCGCAAGGGAGAGGTCGGCGGTCGACCGCGTCCGCCAGGCCCGGACGACCTGCGGCGCAAACGAGAGCGTCGTGAGCGAACCGGCGATGAGGCCGAGTGCGGTGATGGCATCCATGGGGGGCTCCATCACTATCGTGTGCCGGACCTCATGAACCCTTGGCCCGGTGTATCTTCAGGCCCCGGGCTTTTGCCCGGCACCCTGCTCCTTTTTCCACCACTCCAGCGCATAGGCAAGGGCCATGCCGGCGATGAACGCGATGGTGAGACCGAGCGCGAGGGCGAGGACGGCGATGACTCCCGTGACCAGGTAGGACTCGGTCTTTATGCCGTGCTTTCCAAGCTCGATCGCGACAAAGACCAGGAGCGCGCCAAAGACACCGAACGGTATGAGGGTCAGCACCTCCGGCGGGGCGAAGACGACCGCGAATACGAGGATGAAGAGGCCGGCGACGATGTTCGCCCCGCCGGTCCTTGCGCCGAACCGGTACATGGCGGCAAGCCCCCCGGCGCCGTGGCACATGGGGAACCCTCCAAGCGGCGTCGATATGAGGTTCATCGCGCCTATGGTCCGCGAGAGCCGGTCGGGGTCGACGCCTTTCTTCGGGAAGAGGTCGTAGGTGAGGAGCGATGTCGCGAGGATGGCGTTTGCGATCGTGAGCGGTATCTGCGGGAGTGCAAGATCCCATATGCCGGCGACGAAGTCCGGGAGCGAGGGAACGATGAGCGGCGGGAGGGGTATGAGCCGGAACGGCGGCATTCCCTGGGTGGCGATGCCGACGGCAAGCCCGATGAGGAGGACCAGCAGCGCGGATATATCCGGTATCCGGGTGCGCGCCGATGCGATGAAGAAGACGACGATGATCGCGATAGAGACGATCGCAAAGAGAACGTCGTCGACGATGTAGCCGAGCGACGTCCGGAGGAGAATGAGCGCAAGCCCTGCCTGGACGCCGCGGATGACGCTTTTCGGTATCCGGTCTCCAAGCCAGGTCATACCGCCGACGAGGCCGAGCAGGAGAAAGAGCGCGCCGACGATGAGGCCTGAGGCCACGATCTCGCCGCTGGAGAGCCCGCCGGCGATGACGACGGCGCCGATCGCTTTCATCGGTTCGATCGGGATGGGAAGCCGGTAGTAGAGCCCGGCGATGATGAACCAGGCGGCGAGGAAGAAGAAGAAGTGGCTGACGTTCACGTCCGGGCTGACGATGGCGACGCCGAGCAGGATGGGGAAGATGGTCCCGAAGTCGCCGACGGCTCCGGCGATCTCTTCGAGGGTGAACCGGATGCCGTTCCCTGTACTCCGGGTCTTCTCCATCATAGTCATCTCCTCTATCTTTCCCCCTTTTTGGCGGTTTCGGATGGGGCACCCCGGCCCGTCACGCGGGCTCTGCGGTCCCGGGGAACCCCGGTGCAGGGTCATCCTCCGGTTTCTTCGCCTCAAGGAGACCCTCTGCCGAGAGGTGCCCGATGACGGCATCGAGGTACTCCGAGACGATCCGGTCCTTCCCGGGGATCTGGCGGATCCAGATCCGCACCGTCAGCCTGACCCACTCCTCCTTGATCGACGCGACCTGCACCTTCGGCTCGAAGAGCCGGAGGTCGGGGCGGGGGAGGTCGGATGAGAGGCGCCCGATGTAGGGGAGATCGAAGAGGTTCTGGACGGCGGACCGTTCGGCCGGCTCGACGTGGGGGAGGATGAGGGGATGGTCGCGCGCGGCCGCGACGGCGATCTCCTGCACCCGTGCGATCTCGGTGGTGACCGGGACGGCGAGCGGGACCGAGACCTCAAGCAGACCGGCACGGGAGTAGTTGATCACCTTTGAGGTGATGATGCTTGAGTTCGGCGTGAGGACGAGGCCGCCGTCGAGGGCCTGGAGGATCGTCGTCGTGAAGGAGATGTCCTGCACCCTGCAGAGGCCGGTCTCCGGCCTGCCGCTGACGACCACCCACTCCTCGAGCTGGATAGGGCGGTTGATCGTGATCAGGACCCCCGCAACGGCGTTCTGTATGATCTGGCGCGACGAGAACGCGACGGCGATACCGAGTATACCGAGCGATGCGAAGAAGGCCGTCAGTTCGAAGTCGAGGAAGTACCGGGCGCTTGCATACACCCCGCCGACGGTGATGCCGTACTGGAGAATGGCCGCCGCCCATTTGACCTTTCCGCGGGAGGCGCGACCGTCGAGCAGCCGCCGGAGGAGCATGTAGGCGAGGTTGCCAAGGAAGAGGGATACGATGAAGGCGAAGATGAACGCGAGGAACGCATCGAGGGGTACGCCGCCGATGAGAACCGGGACACTCTCCTGCATGTGTAGAAAAGTGAGCGATAAGAGGATTAATCTCTTCCGTCAGGCCGCCTCGGCCTTGACCGGGATATCCTCGGCCTCAAGGCGCCCGAGGATCTCGCGAAGGTAGCGGGAGGTGATATCATCCTTCTGCGGTATCTTCTGGGTCCATATTCGCACCACCATCTTGATCCAGCCGTCGCTGACCGATACGGTATGGACGGCGGGTCCAAGGCCGATGAGATCGGGGCGATCGGAACGGAGCCGCCGGTTGTAGGGGAGGTCGAAGAGGTCGTGTACGGCCGACCGTCCGGCGGCGCCGGGAGTCCGGATGACCCGGGAGTCGTCATGCGCCACCGCAAGCGCGATATCGCGCACCCGTGCGATATCGACGGAGACCGGGACGGAGAGCGAGACCCGGATCTCGATCAGCCTGTTCCGGGAGTAGTTGACGACCTTGGATGCGATGATGCTTGAGTTCGGCATGAGGATGAGGCCGCCGTCGAGCCCCTGGAGGATCGTCGTCGTGAAGGAGATGTCGCGCACCTTGCACAGCCCCGTCGTCGGTAGCTCCCCGACGACGATCCACTCCTCGAGCTGGACCGGGCGGTTGATCGTGATCAGGATGCCGGCAAGGATGTTCTGGGTGATCTGGGTCGACGATACGGCGACGATGATACCGAGTATACCGAGCGATGCGGCAAAGGCCCTCGGGTCGAAGTCGAGGAGGTGGCGGGCGCTCACATAGACCCCGCCGAACATGACGGCGTACTGGAGGATGGCCGATGCCCATTTGGCCGTCCCCGGGGAGACCCGGCCGTCGAGGGCCTGCCGGAGGAGCATGTAAGCAAGGTTGCCGAGGAAGAGGAACCCGATGAGGGCGAGGATGAACGCGAAGAACGCATCGAGGGGTACCCCGCCGATGAGAACCGGATTGCTCACCTGCATGTGGGAAGAGGTGGGCCGGCAGGAGAGTTAACTTCTCCTCTCTCGGGCGGCTCAAGGATATCGAGAGGTTCTCCGTTCCGGGCCGGTTTGCGCGGTGTTGTGCCGCTCTCGCGCGAGGGAACCGGCAGCACCGTCCGCGTCAGTCTTTCTCCATCTGCCGCCAGACGTGGGCGAACCGCTGAAATGCGGTGTAGTGTCCGAAGACGCCGAGGATGAGAAGGAGCCACCCGAGGTAGTTCAACCCCCCGATCTCCCCGGGGATCAGGACCGTGAGCACGCCGGCGATGATGATCAGCACAAGGCGGTCCGCGCGGCCGAGGATGCCGCCGTAGAACCTGCCGACCCCGACCGCCTGGGCCTGGGTGCCGAGGTAGGAGGACATCAGGACACCGGTCAGGGCAAAGACCCCGATCGGCCAGGGTGCAGCGCCGCCCGCAAATATGCCGGTGATGATGAATATGTCGGCGTAGCGGTCGATGACGTGGTCCAGGAAATCCCCCCGGGGACTCGCGATCCCCATATCCCGGGCAAGCGCCCCGTCAAGCGCATCAAAGACGGCGTTCAGGGCAACCATGACGACACCGAGCACGATCCCCCCGGCATAGAACGCGAGGCCGGCAAGTATCGATACGAAGAACGAGGCAAGGGTGAGCCCGTTCGGGGTGAGCCCTATACTCCGGGCGAGGTCTACCACGGGCTGAACGATACCCTGCACGTGCGGCCGGAACTGGTCAAGTGTCATGTGCCGAAACCCAGATGATCGGTCCAGTCGATGGACCCGTAGGAGGATGGCAGTTCTCCCCGGA
>MPOY01000340.1 GCA_001896715.1 Methanoculleus sp. EBM-46 | reverse complement strand
TGGATTGAAAAGATTAATCAAGGAACAGGAGGATTCAGTTATAATCTTCAGCTCAAGCGTGTCTTTGGATTATAAAAAGGAGATAATCGGCTTGAATAAAGCTGAAGAGGCAAAGGTGATCTAAAAGCGAGAAATATGGAGTTTGGGTTCATAATACACTTGCTGGTATAATAAATTAATTGTTATTTTGTCTTCCATTCATAAATCATTTTTTGGGGATGCAACTTCGGAACGAAAATTTAGGGGGATGAATTATGAATGCACTCATCACGACAGTGGGGGCCAGTCTTAACCGCTTAAAAAATCTGACTAGCGAACAACTTGCTGTTTATCTTCTTAACCTTTCCGATCCAATTAAAAACAGGGACTTTGGCGCCGAGATATGCTCGATCGCATCAATTGTAAGCAGGTCTCTGATTTCCGAAAGGGAATATCTTTATTTGCTGGCATCAGATACGGAAGATGGAAGAAGAATAGGCGAAGCACTCAGGATATTCTTCGAAAAATCACCCGAGCTTTCTTTCAAAACGGTTATTCTCAGGATAGTTTCAGATCTGAATGACGCAAGACCCAAGGAATTTCAGAACAAGGGCTTGAGAAATGTGGTTAAGGAGATCGCGGAGATCTATAAGCATCATATAGATCATATGGCAATAAATGCAACCGGTGGATTCAAGGCGCAGATAGCTCTTTCGCAGGCTTTTGGTATGGCGATGAAAGTCCCTGTTTACTACCGGTTCGAGACGTTTGACGGCGTGATCGAAATTCCGCCGATGCCTATTTCACTGGATGTAGAGCTCTGGCTCGAAAACAAGGGGCTTCTAGATACCCTTGAAATGAACTCCGTTATAAACGAGAGAGATCTTGAAGTGGAGTACGATTACAGGGTGAATTTCAGCGCGCTTCCACCTGAGATAAAGCTTCTAATCGATCGTGAACAAGATTCGGTAGGTTACATGCTTTCCTTAAGCCCAATGGGCGAGGTCTTCGTTCAGGCCTGCAGATTGAGCCTGGACAAGATGGACGTAGATGTATCGCTAAAAGAATCTACGGTAGCTCCAGATAGAAAACTGAAGAAGAGCTCGAAAGAAGCACATTCAAACAAGCAGATATCGGACAATCAGTCTTTTGTTAACAAGCTTCTGGCCATTCCTTTTGTCGAGGAAGTAGGAGTGAGAGGTTCCAGCCAGCTCTTCGAAAGAAATGAGTTTGTCTGTAAGCAATTCGGAGAGATTATCAAGGCGAGGTACAGCACCAGGGGTGGAACTCTATATATGGAGATACGAACCACGGCAAGAAATCCTTATGAACTGGAAAAGGCGGTCGAAGAGATTCAAAGGCAATTAATATAGAAAGGAGGAAAGAGATTGCGCACATCTATTTTCAAATGTGAAGTAATAACTCCAATGCTTTCCAGGAGTATGTATCAGAAAAGGGAAAGCTCATGGAGATTCGAATTGAGACCTCAAAGCGTAAAAGGAGTCATGCGCTTCTGGTTCAGGGCACTTGCTCCGTGTGTTGTTGATCCAGATTGGTACGAAGGAAAGCATAAGAAGTTTGAAGGGCTTCATCGGCTTGAGTCG
>MPOY01000534.1 GCA_001896715.1 Methanoculleus sp. EBM-46 | reverse complement strand
TACCCAAGAAAAGCATGAGAGGAATGCCCGTACCCCGATACTCGCTACTGAGTGCCCGGCCGGCCCCCTCTCCTCCCCCCTTTCTTCTCCAGGCGTGTCCGCCTAAGGAGAACCGCCGCCGGCCCGTACCCCCGCCCTTCTCGCCGGGCGAGTTCCGCCCCGGCGGGGACCAGAGTGCCGGAGAATGCCCGGGCGAGGATGGCCTGCCGCATCGTCCCGGTCTTCGCGCGTGCCGCAGCGAACCCGGCCTCGATCCGGACGGAAAGGGTGAACGGGCTGCCGGGGGTCGTCGTCCCGCCCGGTCTGGCGCCGGGATCAGCACCCGGGCCAGGAAGGGGCGATCACCTGCATCACCGGTTTATCTCGCGGGAGGCAGTGCCGACGTGGGGATCGAACGGGGAGAGGGGCGTTTCCCGGAGGCTCCCGGCAGGCGTACCGGGGTTCCCACTCTCCAGCAGTGCATGCCCTTTGCACCGCCACACCCGACCTCATGAAGAGAGATCGCTCGTAGTGCCGGGTTACCTGCTCCAGGGTGACTGACCGGAGACCAGGAACTTCTCCGAGTGGCGTCCACTCCGGCCGGGGTCCTGCTCCCCTGCTGCCACCTGGCACTCAGCGCTGCAAAATCGCACGTTGCCGCGCGCGTCTTCCTGTTTCGGCGAGAATTCTTGCCCACAGTGTTCACAATAGATCGATTCAGGAATGATAGATCACCCGAAGGTGGAAAGGAGGTTCCAGGGGATAAATTTTTCCCCTGGTTCCAGAAGATACCCTCACAGACCCAGGACATCCTCCCCGATGTATCCGGGAGAGACATGCCCTTAACAGGGAGGGTCAACCAGAAGACGCAGCATCCCGCAGGTGCCCCATAGAGGGCTCGTGCAGCACTGGCGGGCATCAACACGGAAGCAAACCTTCCTAACCCCGGAGGTCCAACCCCATGCATCGATGGGTGATCGATGTGCCGAAGCTCGTACTGATCGATACAAAGACCGGGATGAGGGTCCGGCACCGGATCCGGAGCATCAAGCAGGCCGTGAAACAGCAGGAGTGGTACGAGGCGAAGCTCGGGCGGCGCATCCGGATCGAGAAGGTCTTTGACCCATAATGTCCCTCCGGGCGGAGCGGCTGAAGGGCTCACCCCCTTATCTCAGCCACCCCAACCTGTAGAAGATCCACCCGACCACGAGCATCGATATGATGGTCCAGGCGGTCACCTCCCAGAGATAGAGAGTGAAGCGGGCGCCGAGTATGTTCGTCCCGAGCGTCTGCCCGATCAGGGTCGGGATCAGCACCAGCGCCGAGAAGACGGCGATCACCCGCATCGCCCGGTTCATCTCGTAGGAGACGGCGTTGATGCGGGCATCGATCAGGGAGAGGAGGCCCTCACGGGTGTTCCCGGCGGTCTCGTGCAGGTAAGCCGTCTCATCAGCGAGAGCATCAAAAACGCTCTTTTCCCCCGCCCACGGCCCCATCCCGGGGATGTTCCGTGCGATGACCGCCATCACCTCCTTCTGGTGGAAGAGGCTTGAGGCAAGGGTGCTCCTCACCCGCTTGAACTGGAAGGCGGTATCGAGGAGGTTTTCCAGCATCTCTTCGGCGTAGCCTTACGACCGCATTCCCGCAGACAGGTGTTCTTCAACGCAAAGGTGCATTCACTGGTATCGTGCCGTATCCCGGGTGGCCGTAAAAAACTACGTGATGCCCGTGGGGCCACAGGCATACCGGATGAAAATTGCGGAGGGCATTTAGAT
>MPOY01000456.1 GCA_001896715.1 Methanoculleus sp. EBM-46 | reverse complement strand
TATACCTGCGATCCTTTTGCCGGGCCATTGCAGGCGGCGCCCTGGATACCCACTTCACACTCCAGGTCGGCATGTCAACCGCCGGGCATGCAGAGCGTTGCATGAGGGGGTGAGGATACAGGGGCGGGCGTTACCGCATCGAGCACGAAGATGAGGTATAATGCGGCGCTCCCCGTGAGGCAACATATGGCGCGGCATACGGGGTGCCGTCCCGGCGAAGAACGCACTGCTCGCCCCGGTGAAATCCCACCGAAAGCATTGAGAGAGGTATTTCAAATCAGAGAACCTATATTTATAGAACAATAATGGTCCCCTGGGAAATAGTCTTCGCCGTCGTACCTGGCCTGATTCTCTTCTTCTATGGAATCGAGAACTTCTCCCGCGAAATCCTCGCCGTTGCAAAAGGCAGCTTCGCGGCAATCCTCGGCAGGGTGACCGAGCGGCCGATCCTGGCCGCGATACTCGGCGCCGTCGTCACTGCCCTCGTTCAGTCGAGCGCAGCGACGGTGATCATCACCGTCAGCCTGGTCAACGCCGGGACGCTCTCGTTCGTCCAGAGCCTCGGGATCATCATAGGCGCAAGCGTCGGAACGACCATGACCGCCCAGCTCGTCGCCTTCAAGATGACGGCGTTCGGACAGGTGCTGATCCCGATCGGTTTCCTCGTCGGGATCTTCGGGCGGCGTTACCGGTTCCTCGGAAAACCTCTCTTCTACTTCGGCCTCGTTTTCTTCAGTCTGAACCTCATATCGACGGCGCTCGTGCCGTTCCAGAACGATCCCGAGATCATCGGCCTCATCACGCGGTTCTCGGCGCTCCCGCTCGCCATCCTGATCGGGTTTCTCGTGACGTCCATGGTGCAGTCGAGCGCCGTCACGACCGGCCTTGCCGTCGTCCTCGCCCAGCAGGGGCTGCTCACCCTTCCGCAGGCGATCCCGCTCATACTCGGCGCGCACATCGGTTCGACCACGATGGCCCTCATCGCCTCCGCCCGGATGAACCTTTACTCCCGGCGGGCGGCGGTGGCCCATTTCACCTTGAACCTCGGGGGAGTGCTCCTGATCCTCCCGTTCATTGATCCGTTCACCGAACTCATCATGACGATCGGCGGAACCGAGGCGCAGATGGTGGCAAACGCCCACCTCATATCCAACCTGATCACGGCGACGGTCTTCCTCATCCTCATCAAGCAGCTCGGGCAATTCGTTACGTGGCTGGTGCCCGGGAACGAGCCTGAGATCCTGATGCGAACGCACTACCTCGAAGACGGCATCCCCGACGATACGCACCACGGGTTTGAGCTGATCCGAAAGGAGCTCGGGTACGCCCACGGGGTCACGCTCGACCTCTTCCGCGCGGTGATGACCTACCTTGCGACGTCAGATGATGCGGATTACCAGAGGGTCGAGAGGCTCAAAGACCTCAACAGCCACCTTGACGGGAAGATAGGGCAGGCGCTTCGGGAGATATCGCGGAGGCAGCTTGCGGACCAGGAAGCGACCGAGGTGGTCTTCCTGGTCCGGATGTCGCACGAGATCGGCCGGCTCGGCTACCTCGGGGCGGACCTCGGGAAGTTCTTCCGGAAAGCATCCGAAAACGGGAACGGCGCCTTTGTCGTCCTCGCAGAGAAGACAGAGAGTGTCTACCGGATCCTCGACGCAAACATCGTCGGGCTCGGCCGCCACTTCCCGGTGATCGATGACGCGACCGTCGCCGAACTCCGCGCCCGCGATGTCGAGCTCCAGCTCGCCATCAACTGGCACTACCGCGAGCAGCTCATCTGTCTCCGCGAGAAGGGCGACCGCGGGGACAGCCGCTACCTCGATGCCCTCTCCATCATCGAGGCGGCGAACGCCAAAGTGCGGGATCTCCGCAAGCTCGCCGAGCAGTACTCGCGCGAGAAGATGGATGAACCGGTGTCACTCCGGGTGGAGGACCCGCTTCCTCTGCGCCACCCGGTAGCCGGAGACGACGAGAAGAGAGTCCCCGATATCCCGGTCGAGCGCCGGATCCCCGGAATCGACATACAGGAGGGGTGTCGCGGCGAGTTTTCCGGGCGTGGCGACCACGACCAGGTTCGATAACCCGGTCTTCCGGAGCACCGCGGGACTGATCTGCTGGTT
>MPOY01000625.1 GCA_001896715.1 Methanoculleus sp. EBM-46 | reverse complement strand
CAGCGCAGATAATCATCACGCCAGGATTCTTTAAATTCAACAGCTTGGTTTTCCTTGCTCATGTATTGATCTCCTTGTTTTGATGGTTTTTCATTATATAATTTCGATTATCAAGATTACATTTATAACTCATTATGCCTCCAATTCCTCTTCGCCTAACTGCCGTTCGAGAGCCTGCCTCACCAAACCGATGACATAGACTAAATCTTCAAGTCTCTCCAAGCCAACTTCCACATTACCGTTACCCCATCGGCCTAAATTGGAAACATCTCTGCACATGCCAAGAGGATCATCGACTTGCTCATAGTCAAGATTCAAAGTCAATCGAAGCCGTTTGGCCTGAGGTACCACATCTACAAAATTAGTCTCAGCCTTGTAGGCAATATATAGTTTGAGAAACTCCTCGTGGACACATTCATCTAGAGCCAGTACCCTGACCCGGAACGCATCAAATAGCTTTCGCATAGGCTTGGCAGTCAGATGCGGGTATGAGTCAATTGTATACTCAGAAGCTACACTGGGCTTTTTCTCTTTGTAAGTTTCAAGAATACTATCATCCAATACAGGTGCCTTCCATATGTTTATCGCTTTTTTTGCCAGCTTGGCTGCCCGGTCATTAATTGTATCTTCATTCCACGTAGAACATGTGCCGAGACCTTCGTTCAATTTAAGCGGGCTTTCTTTAAAACCGCCATTCATGTCTCTCTTTTCTATAAAAGAGCGGTCGCTATATTCGGAATTATAGCCGGTCAAGGTTAGATTCCCCAGTGTGTGAAGATACTGCTCATGAATGCGTTTCCACTCGTTCCCAAGTTCCTGTTTCCAAGTGTCATTCAAATTCTCATTTTGCGGCATGATGTGTTCTATTGTGTAATCCTGTACCACTACCCGTTCTTTTCGGCCGAAGTTTTCGAATCGCCGCAGCCAATAATTCCGGCGGTTGAAGGCATAGAGATTGCGCACACATAATTGCCGTTGAAATTCCTCATCTTGAGGAAAGCGGCGATAGGACGGCAGCAACATGAATTCGGCTTTAACACTTTCCACATAGCGATCTTTCTTTAATCTTCGGCTGAACGTGGCAAAGGTCTGGCGCAATGAGTTTGTGGGGATATCACAAACTGCACGGCGAAAAACATAGCTTTCCACCAGGGCATTGATCGCTACAAACTCATTTTTGCTAATTAGCTTGTTTGAATAGTCTTTATACACTTCTATCAACAGGGGGTAACAGACATCCGCCCGGAGTTCCCGAATGTCCTTGAATGTGGCAGCAAGCTCCGGATCTCTCTCTTTGCCAAGGGCAATGTAACAGTAATAACCGGCAAACTCCAGCAGGTTTTTTAAAAGAATCTCCGTTTCAAACTTCCGTGAATATGCCTTGAATTCAGCGTATACCTCATCTTTTTTTATTCGGTAGTTTCCCGTATGTATCACAAGAAAGAAGCGCATGAATTCATCAAAGTGGGTGGTATAACTTTCGGCACCAAAAAGGTTTTCCATGGGACGCCAGTAATCATTGTAGAGATTGGTTTGCTGCTCATGGGGTAATCCCATAAGGACAAAGTTCCTTATAAGGTCTGCTTGTGTCAGTGCTTTGCCGGTGGAGTTCATGCTTTCGAATATCATCTGGGGATTATCAAGACCCTGTTGAAGCCGTACATCGACAATCATCAGTTTTTTGATCCCTGAATACACAATATTCACATCTGCATCGGTGATTCTTTCGGTGAAGAAAGCAAAATTCTTAATGAGTTTCTGAGAGGCATTTTCCGGTTCTTTTTTTCCGTCCAGAAGGGCGATCAGGGTGTCCTTGTCGGTTTTGGTCAGTAGCATTTTATAGCTCAGTTCCTCTTTGCCGTAGCGGTTACGAAGATAATAGTCTTCAATTGCTTCAGCAGAGATTGGAGCAGTGAGATTTTCTTTTTCCAATCTTTGCTTAAGAGCTAGCAGAAGCAGGGTGATGGTTGTAATACGCTGCTGCCCGTCAACGACTATCCAGCGGGAAATAGCGGCGCTGGTTTCCTGTTCGGGGATGTAAACAACTGAACCGATAAAATGGCTTTTCAGGTCCGCATTGCTCCCCACTCGCAAAATATCATTCCAAAGCTGCTCACAATGGCTCACTTCCCAACTGTATGTGCGCTGGAAAATGGGTATCATAAACTGCTTTGCTCCCTGGATGAGTTGGGTGAACTCTAAGTCCTGCGCTTTCATTTTTACCCTCCATGTTTTGCATTAGCGGTGTTACCCGAACCTTGCCAGTGAGTAAGTCTTGCATCAGGGTGGTTTTTAGGAAACGGAGTTTTTAGGCTATCTCAAAAAAAGACTCCAAATAGATTCTATGGTGTTAACATTGAATTATTCGAATATCGATACGAGGCTCAAAGATATGTTATCACAAGAGAAGT
>MPOY01000484.1 GCA_001896715.1 Methanoculleus sp. EBM-46 | reverse complement strand
GAACCGGCACCGGATCTACGCCTGCATCCGGGACCACCCGGGGATCGCGCCCGCGGAGATTGCCCGTGCCACCGGGATCAACCGGGGAACGGTCCATTACCATCTCTCCTGTCTCCGGGATGCCGGCCTGGTCGGTATCCTGCGCCGAAAAGGCAGGGGAGGCTACTTCCGAAACGGCGACTGTAATCCAACTGAGAAGGCTATGTACCTGCACCTCAATAACGATATCCGCCGACAGATCCTCGCCCTGCTCCTCGAAAAACCCGGCATCACGCAGTCGGAGATAGCCGATATTATGGGCATCGCGCGCTCCACGGCTGCCTGGTACCTGCAGAAGCTCGCCGCAGACGAACTCGTCGAATCGGATCGCGACGGTCGGACAGTGCATTACGCACTCACCTGCGAGGCTCTAGCCTTCTCGGGGGCTCTGAGCAGCTGGGGGACACTCTTCCTTCCCGGGGATAAAACGAGCGCTGGAAACTGCGCTGACTCTCTCCCTCAGTAGATACCGGGGTGGATACTCTCGTTCGCAGGGGAATGAGCGCGATCGACCGGTTCGCAGGAAAACTCGTTTCGGGGAAGCATCATTTTAGTAAACACCACGCAGGGCGAGACGGACCGGTACTCGATCGATGTTCCCGCAGGCAAAACCGAACTCATCGCCGACCTGAACTGGGGCGACTCATCCGACTCGCTCCGGCTGATGGTTCATGTGCCGGATGCCGTGCTCGGGCTGTAATTTGCGCATAAAGGACTCCGGCGGCCTGCACCCCGGGATATGGCGGTTCGAGGCCTACGGGAACAGAGTAGCCGGCACCCTGGACTACACGCTTATCCGGCGATAAAAGAGCGAAACATTGAACATCTCTTCCATCGGACCAACCACCATGGCGCGGTGGAGCCGGATACTTCTCGTCCTCATCATCGTCATGATCCTCGCACTCCCGGGCACGGCAACCGCCCGCTACGTGGTCGAGCCGGTGGCGGAGGAATATGCCGGCGATTGGCACGATCTCGAAGAGATCACGTTCCGGGATCTCCCGCTCCGGGTGATGCTCCTCCACCTTCTGTTCACAATCCTGCCCGGACTCCCCTATATAGGGGAACTCTTCTACGCGCTCAGCCTTCTTGTGCCTCTCGGTTTCCGGCGGGTGATGCGCCATAATATCCTCGACGATGACCTCAGACGCGATCTCTACCGGCAGATCACCGCTAACCCAGGTATCGGAACCGCGGAGCTCGGGGAGCTGACGGGTGCATCACGAGGGAGGCTCCGCTACCACCTCGATATGCTCATCAGGGAGGGCAAGGTGGCCGCCGTGAGCTACCGAAATCGTGCCAGGCACTTCGCAGGAAACCAGCGGTATACCGCTCTCGAAGAACGCATCTTTGCCAGCCTCCGGGATGAAACGCCGGCGGTGATACTCACACACCTCCACAGGTCACCCGGGGCAACCCAGAACGAGATCAAAGATCAACTCGGGCTTGCTGCTCCGACGATCTCCCAGCATATGCAACAGTTCGAGGCAGAGGGGATCGTCGTCAGAGATCAGGAGGGGAGATCCTTCCGCTACAGGCTCACCGGAGATGCCCGGGAGATCCTCAACGAGCACCAGAAATTCCCCACCCTGAAGAGCGCATCGCTGCGTAAGTGGCGTTCTGTCTCATAATGTCCAGCTCCTCCCGTGAGAACCCTGTCTTATACTGGCCGAAGATACACCAGATCCTCCTGGCGGTCCCCCGGCGCTCCTTGCTGCACAGAAGCCTGCTGCCCCGAATCGACACCCGGGATAACATACGACCCGGTTGCGTTGGAGATGTTCCTAATGGGAAGCACCTCGATGGCCGATGTTCCGGGGTGTTGCGGCGGCGGGCCTGCGGCGAGCCCTCCAGCCGTCGCCCCGAGACCGGAAGGAGCAACGAGATGACGAAGATCACGAGGGTGAAGATCAATGCGTTGCCGCTCTCCCGGACGGCCGTCGAGAATGCCAGGGCAACGGCAAACCAGGCAAACAGGAAGAGGAACGGGGCCCCGCTCACTTCAGCAGATCCGCAAGTTGCCGCATCTCCCGGATGTGGTACTGCCCTTCCGCCGTCGGGGTGCCGGCATGACAGAAGACGAACTCCGACCCGAAGAGCGGCAGGACGGCCCGGGCGTAGCGGAACCCGGCACCCATGATGCTCGTGCAGATGGGTTTCTGAGCCTGGTGGGTGAACGTGACGAGCGTCAGGAGGTCGTCTGCAGTGCGGGGCTTCACGACGATCTTCGGTATGTCGCCGTATGACCTGAGCAGGGCCTCGATCCTGCCGAGTTCCGGGGGGGTGGGCATCTCGTTCGTGTGGAGGGATGCAACGATCTGGACACCCTGGCTCTTGATGAACGGCGCGTGGTCCCGGTAACGGGCCTCCACGTCCACGTAGTCGACGTAGCGCGTTACCGGCCCGACGACCCGCATCCAGAGGTCCGCATCCCCGACAAACCTTCCCCCCTCCTCCCGGCTCCTGAGCGTGGCGATCAGGGGAATGGCGGTCTTCTCCCGGATCGCACGGACCAGGTCCGGGAGGTCGCCCTCCATCCGGTCGAGCCTGACCTCGATGAACGTCGGGTTGTACTCCAGCACCTGGTCGATGGCGCCGGGCTCCTCCACAGAGACGACGATCTTCATACTTATCCGGGGTATGACCGCTCATCGCTTAAAGGTCTGCCCACTGTACCGTAGCGCTCCAGCATCGCGGCGAAGACCTCGTCAAAGACCGCCGGCAACCGTTCCCGGAACCCCCGCACGCCGACCTCGGTGATGCCGCCGCCGGTCGCAACCTCCCCTACCAGGTCCCCCGGCGCCCTGCCGGTCTCCCGGAGGTATGCACCCGTGGCCGCGACCATCTCCGTCGCGAGCAGAAGAGCCCGGTCGGGCGGAATCCCGCTCGCCCGAACCGCCGCGCCCGCCAGCTCCTCGATGAGGGAAGCCAGCAGTCCCGGCCCGCAGCTCGAGAGCAGCGTCGCCGCCGGAAGATCGGCCTCACTGACGGCCACCACGCTCCCGATGGCTGAGAAGAGCCTCTCCACCCGGAGAGCGTTGTCCATCCCGACCTGCCGCCCGTGACAGACCAGCGTCGTCCCCTCTCCGACCGCGGAGGTGATCGTGGGCACGACCCGGGTGACCGGGCCCGTATACGCATCCTCGATCGCCGCAAGGCTGATGCCGGCGGCAAGCGAGACGACATGCTCGTCGCCGGCCAACGCCGGGGCGATCTCGCAGAGGACGCCGCCCACCTCCTGCGGCCTGACGGCGATGATGACCGTCCGGCACCGCCGGGCAATGTCCGCGTTCGTTGCGGCGATGCCGACCCCGGGCCACGCTGCGGCGCAGGCATCAAGGCTCCGCCGGCTCCGGGACGCGACCACGATCTCGCCGGGAGAGAGCGCCCCGGACGTGATAAACCCCTTCACCAGCATGCCGCCCATGTGGCCGTAACCGATAATCCCTGTGCTGTTCATCCTTTCCCTTCACATCGGCCTCTCGCGTAAAAAGAATACTCATCCTCACCGGGGTGGAGTATATAGGCCGGCACGGCGAACGGTACCCGACAATGCCGCACGATCACCCTCAGGGGACCGGCCCGGTTAAGCCCCCGGAGCTGCTTGCCCCCGCCGGATCGCCGGAAGCCCTGGCTGCCGCGGTCGCCGCCGGCGCGGATGCCGTCTACCTTGCCGGGAGGCGTTTCGGGGCCCGACACTACGCGGCGAACTTCTCCGACGAAGAGCTCCGGTCCGCCATCGATTACGCACACCTCCATGACGTGCGAGTTTTCGTCACCGTAAACACCCTCGTCCGGGATGCCGAACTCTCCGACGTGGCCCGGTACCTCCTCTGGCTCTACGAGGCCGGAGCCGACGCCGTCCTGGTGCAGGATGCCGGGGTGGCGTCGCTTGCCCGGGAGATCGTCCCGGACCTTCCTCTCCACGCCTCCACCCAGATGACGGTCCACAACCGCGAGGGCGTAGCCCGGGCCGCGCGGGAGGGGTTCTCCCGCGTGGTGCTGGCGCGGGAGGTCACGCTCGCCGAGATCGAGGATATCGCAGAGGTGCAGGGGATCGGGATCGAGGTCTTCGCCCACGGTGCTCTCTGCTACTGCTACTCGGGGCAGTGCCTCCTCTCCTCGGTCATCGGAGGGCGGAGCGGGAACCGGGGGATGTGCGCCCAGCCGTGCAGAAAACCCTACCGGCTCGTGACCGCCGATAAGGACGATTACGGTCGCCCGAAGTCCCTCCGGGCGGTGCCTGCAGAGGATCGCTACCTGCTCTCGACCCGGGACCTCGCGGTATACCCGCACCTCGATCGCATCGCACGTGCATCGGTGGCGTCGCTCAAGATAGAGGGGAGGATGCGCTCCCCGGAGTACGTCGCCACGGTGGTGGATATCTACCGGCGCGCCCTCGACACGATCGCCGCCGGGGTCCCCTGGTCGCCCTCGCGGAAGGATATGCGGGACCTCGCCCTCGCGTTCAACCGGGAGTTCACGGAGGGCTACATACTCGGCGCTCCCGATATCATGGCCCGCGACCGGCCCGGGAACCGGGGCGTCCTCCTTGGCACGGTCAGCGGCTACGACCCGCGGAGGCGGGAGGCGAGCGTGCGCCTCGCCGGCGATACCTCGCCCCGCTCTGGCGACGGGCTCGCCTTCTCTTCCGACGACCCCGACCGCGACGTGGGGGCGATCGTCCGCGGCACCCCCGCCGTGAAGAACGGCATGGTCCGCATCGGTGTCGGCGCCCCCGTCGGGGCGGGTGCCCGTGTCTTCCTGACGAAGAGCGCCGACCTCGAGGAGCGGGCAAAGCGGATCATGGCAAACCCCCTGCCGCAGATTCCCATCGATATCCTGGTCACCTGGGAGGGCGGCACGCCCTCTCTGGAGGCGACGGTTCCCGTGTGCGGCGGCGAACCGCTCCGGGTGCTCTACCGTGCCGATATCGCGATGGAGCCTGCACGGAGCCGGCCGCTTACCGGGGAGCAGATCGCAGAACACCTCGGGAAGACCGGGGGGACGCCGTTTACCGTCCGGAAGATGGACCTCCGGTACCCCGGGGGACTCTTTACACCGATAGGGGAGTTGAACCGCATCCGGCGAACATTCTTAGAGAGAGTCGGGGAGGCCGTGCTCGCCGCACGGCGCCCGGGGCCGGATGCGGTGCATGCAGCCCGGGAGCGGGTCGAGGCAGCGATCGAAGGGATGACACGCACGGCAGGATCGCGCCGCACACCCCGGACCCCATCGGTCTCGGTCTACGTCGATACCCTCGAGGCTGCAGCGGCCGCCGCACGGGAGGGCGCCCGCACGATCTACATCGAACCTTCCGGACCCGTGGGCCTCCGCTTCCTCGAAGAGGCGGCCACCGCCTGCCGGGAGGGGGGCGCCGATCTGGTCTGGAAGTGGCCGACGGTCACCCGGCGCGGGTTCCTCGATGCGGCGGCCCCTCTCCTCCCGTCGCTCTACGATGCGGGCATCCACGGGGTTATGGTGAGCGGGATGGGGGCCGCGGATGCGGTCCGGAACGCCGAACCCCGGATGCGCCTCTACGGCGCCGCCGGGCTGAACGTCTGGAACCACCGCACTGCCGGTTCCCTGTCGGCGCTCTTCCTGCGGTGCACGGTCTCCCCCGAACTCCCGGCCGCCGATGCTGCAGAACTCGCGGGGTCGGTCGGGAACACCCCGGAACTCGAGGTGATCGTGCAGGGCACCATCGAGGCGATGGTGACCGAGGACCGGCTGGTCGCAGCGGTCGCCGGCAAAGAACCCGACGACCGTTTCCTGGGGCTCGAGGACCAGCGCAGGCGCATCTTCCCCCTCAGGCACGATAGCGAAGGGCGGAACTATATCGCGAACGCCGTCGAGACCTGCCTGATCGATCGCCTTCCCGGGGTGGCCGGGATGGGCATCGACGCCGTCGCCATCGATGCGCGGGGGCGGGGAGCCTGTTATGCCGGGGATATGGTCCGGCTCTACCGGGAGGAGATCGATGCCGTGAACAGGGGCGACACCGGGATCCTCCCCGCGCTCAAAGATGAGGTGAGACGGCGGGCGCTCGGCGGCATCACCGGCGGGCACTTCGTCCGGGGGCTTGCGGAGTGAATCTCCGGGGCCGCCCGCCGATTCTCCCTCTGCCCCGGCACCAGAGTAAATATCAGGAGGAGCAACCTATTGGCAGATGTGATGGATATGGTCTCACCCTTCATTCTTGTCAACCTCAAGACCTACCAGGAAGGTATGGGCAGCAACGCCCACCGGATCGCCGCTGCGGCCGAGGCCGTGGCAAGGGAGAGCGGGGTCGCCATCGGCATTGCGCCGGTCTTCACCGAGATTCGCCCGCTGAGCCAGCATTATGCGATACCGGTTTACGCCCAGCATATCGATGCAGTCACCCCCGGCGCCCACACCGGTCACATACTCCCTGAGGCGGTCAGGGCCGCGGGCGCACGCGGCACCCTGATCAACCACTCCGAGCGCCGCCTGACTCTCGCCGATATCGACGCCTGCGTCGAGAACGCCCGGAGGCTCCACCTGGAATCGGTCGTCTGCACGAACAACGACGCGACCAGCGCCGCAGCCGCGGCCCTCCGGCCCGACTACGTGGCGATCGAACCCCCGGAGCTGATCGGGAGCGGGATCTCGGTCTCGAAGGCCGACCCGGGGATCATCGAGCGATCCGTCAGCGCTGTCAGGGCGGTGAACCCGGATGTGAAAGTCCTGACCGGGGCGGGCATCCAGTCGGGCGAATGCGTGAAGATTGCCGTCGACCTCGGGACCTGCGGCGTCCTCCTCGCGTCGAGCGTGGTCAAGGCCGCCGACCCCGAAGCGGTCTTCAGGGACCTGATCTCCCTGCTCTGATGCCCTACGTGATCAGCGATATCAGGTCGTGCTTGGTGATGACACCCTGCACCTTCCCCTGCTCGACCACGATGACCGCGTGGTTGTGGTGCAGGAGATGGACGATCGTATCGATGGGCGCTGTCGGGGGAACGGTCGGGAAACCCGGCTCCATGTAGTCCTGCACCAGCTTCCGGTGCGTCTGGTGGAGCCCTCCCTCCTCCATGGCGCTCATGATGGCCGATTCGGATATG
>MPOY01000657.1 GCA_001896715.1 Methanoculleus sp. EBM-46 | reverse complement strand
CTGGTCGATCTCCAGAGGGAGATACGGCGCCGCCTCGGCATGAAGCAGGTCCTCTCCCTCGACCGCCTTGCCCGGCTTATCGATTTTTCCGCCGAGAACGGAGCCGTCGCCTCGACGCATTTTCGGTACCCGGTCCCCCCCGGGTACCGCCACCTCCTCGACGTCCACCGGGGGATGGGCGACGCCGTCCGTATGTTCCTGCTCGCGCGGGAGTTCCGGGAGAAGCTCCCCGAACTGGAGAAGCGGGTCAGGGCTCTTGAGGATACCTGCGGGGGCGAGGAGTGACCGGTGTGCACGGCCCGGTCAGGATGACGTCGACCTCTGTTCCTTTCGGTATAGCTCCGCTCCCCGCCGGGACGTGCAGGTAGGCGTTTGCGCGGACCATCGCCATCTGCGTCCTTGAGTGCGGGGGCAGGGGAACGGCGGTATACCCGTCGTCGGCCCGGTATACGGTGAGGAGGATGAACTCGTCGAACTCCGGATCGGCCAGGACCGATTCGCAAAGCCGGGCACGAAGGCGTTCTGCCGGCGGGGCGCAAAAACCCCACTCCGCGAGAAGGGGGAGGGCGAGCTCGCGTATGGTCGTCAGCGCGGCGATCGGGTAGCCCGGCATACCGATGACCGGTTTGTCCTCGACCCGCCCCACGATCGCCGGTCTCCCGGGCTTCATCGCGATGCCGTGGACGAGCACCTCGCCGAGTTCGCCTATGACGCCGGCGGTGAAGTCCCGGGTGCCTGTCGAGGAGCCGGCGGAGACCAGGACCAGATCGTTCTCCCGGACGGCCTTTGCGATCGCCTGCCGGAGCGCGGCGGGGTCGTCCGCGACGATGCCGTAGCGGGTCGGAGAGGCGCCGGCCTCGCAAAGCCACGCCGCTGCCACGGCGGTGTTGCTCTCGATCACCTCGCCCGCGCCCGGGTGCCCGCCCGCCGGGACCAGCTCGTTTCCCGTGGGTATGAGGCCGACCTTCACGGCCGGTACATCAATCTCCGCGATGCCGTAGGTGAGGAGCGCACCGATATCGCAGGGGCGTATGCGGTGGCCGGCCGGGAGGATCCTCTCTCCTTGCTCGATCTCGGATCCCGCGGGGTGGATATGTTCCCCCGGTGCCACGGCCTTTCGGGTGCTCCAGGTACCGTCCTCTCCGGCGATATCCTCGATCATGACGACGGCGTCGTACCCCGGGGGGATCGCGTTTCCCGTGTTCACCCGGTGAGGGTTCCGGAGCCGGACGGGGGTCGCATCACCCGCCCCGCGGGTCTCGGCGCTTATGACGGCAAAACCGTCCCGTGCGGCGGTATCCGTTGCCGGGACCGTCATGGGCGAGTGGACGGGCCGTGCCGTCACCCGTCCGGCCGATGCGGCGACGGGAACCCTCGTCGTCCGGTCCGGGCACGGGAATGTGGAGCGCATCATGGCCCGGAGATCGCCGAGCGGTTTCAGGGCGAGGCGCTCTCTTTTCCGGTGAAAAAAATTAGATCCGGGTGTAGAGGTTTGCATACACCGCCTTGCCCTTCGCGATCGGGTGGCGCTCGCCAAGGTCCCCGACGTGGTGGATGAAGCAGGCCTTCTCGCCGGCGACCTCCTGTTCCACCTCGCCGACCCTCTGGAATCCCGGGAGCGGGTTCTCGATCGTTCCGAAGACGTATATGTCGCCTTTCACCATCTGGCCGCCGACGCGGCCTTTGGCGTTGCCCTTGATGATGACGGTGCCGCCTTCACCGTGGGTGGAGACGTGGATATCCGCGTTGCCGCCGATGATGATCGTCCCGCCGTTGATGAACGTGGCCGTGTCGTTGCCGGCATCCCCGGCGACCCGTATCAGCCCGCCCTGCATGCCGCGCCACTCACCGCGGGGCGACGAACCCAGGTGGTGCCCGGCGTTCCCGTCGACGATCAGTTCGCCGCCTTCCATCCCTATGCCGCAGAACGAGTCGACGTTTCCTTTGACGTGAATCTTCCCGCCCTTCATCCAGCCGCCGATGTACATGTCGGCGTTGCCTTCGACGACGATCTCGCCTGCGGTCATCTGCTGGCCGATCCTCTTCACACGGGTGCAGTCCCCGCGAAAGACGATCTTCGTATCGGCCGCGGTTGCTCCGCCGTTGCCCGAGACCGTGAAGTACTTCCCGAGCGGGCTCTTCTGTTTTCCCTCCCAGACGTCGAGGGTGGCTATATCGGCTGCCGTCTTGCCGGCAACGTTGTCAGGCGTGATGTTCTGCCCCTCAAGATAGAGTTCGGGGGGATTTACCAGGGTGATAGTTACTGTCTTCATGCTTCCCGTCACCTCACTGTGTCGTATCGACCTCGATCACCCGCGGGTTGTGGAGGTGCTCATCGAAGAGCTGGTAGTTCTTGACTCCCACGCTGTAGTGCCTGAGGAAGTGCTCGTAGATGTCTCTCTGCACCTGTGCGTTCTCCGGAACCTTCACGTCGACCCAGATGG
>MPOY01000104.1 GCA_001896715.1 Methanoculleus sp. EBM-46 | reverse complement strand
GCGGGGGGGGCTCGCCTGCAATAGTCACTCCGAACCGGTGTTGCAGGGATGACCGCCGGGGAGCACCGGATCCCGGGCGGGACTCCTCACCCGCCCCCACCGGTGCAAAAACCCGCACGCTTATCTCTGCGCCGGATAACCCGTCCCTCATGGAGAGAGACGAAGCACTGGCCCTGCTCCGGCGCTACGTGGTGTCGCCGTCACACATCGCGCACAGTTACGCCACGGCGGGCATCATGAAGAGGGTCGCCGAACACCTCGGCGAGGATGCCGGCACCTGGGAGATCATCGGCCTTTTGCACGACATCGACTACGACCTCGTCGCCGGAGACATGGACCGGCACGGCATCGAGGGCCACCGGATCCTCATCGAGAACGGCGTTCCCGAAGAGATCGCGGATATCGTCAGGCGCCACAACCACACCCATTTCTCCGATTACGTCCGGCCCGTCGAGATCGCGCTCCAGGCGGCGGACAGCGCATCGGGCCTTATCATCGCCTGCGCCCTGGTGAAGGGCGGGGCGGTCAGCGAGGTCGCGCCCCGAACCGTGAAGAAGAAGTTCAAAGAGAAGTCGTTTGCCGCCGGGTGCGAGCGCGAGAGGATCCGGATGATCGAACCCCTCATGGATATGGAGACGTTCTTTCGCCTCGCGATCGAGGGTATCATGGATATCCGTACCGACATCGGCCTCACCTGAGCGGAATCCTTATGAGACGCCCGGCACGAGGAGTATAGCATGACAGGGGTAGACCGCGCGCGGGTGATCGAGCGCATGAACGAGGCGATGATGCTCCTCACCGAGCGGATGGATGCCCGCCTCATACCGGAGACGGGTATGAACATCGCCTATGCCCTGCCCGACGCGCGGAGCAAGGACGATGTGGCGGCGGTCCGGGGAGGGATCGTCGGGCACGCCGATCGGGTCCACCCCGCCGGCGATATCGCGTTCGGTGCAGATGCCTACGTGGCCCGGATCGTCATTACAGCCATGCGGTTTGATCCGGCGATCCGGAGCGCGGCAACCATCCGCTTCTCGGAAGCGGTCCTTATCGAGATGGAGAACCTCCTCTTCGAGATATGCTCGTTTGACCCGGAAAAAGAGCCGCCGGGGGTGCAGACAATGGATTGGGGTGTCGCCTCCTGCTGCAGAGAGGGCGTGCCCGACGTCATCTACGACCGGGGCGCCGCAGGGAAAGAACCGACGATCAGGCTGCTCGGGGAAGATCCGGTCACGGTCGCACGCAATCTTCTTAAGCTGTCGAATCGCATTACGTATGCACAATTGTAAGGGAAGGTCCACATGGGAATAAAGCCGTCATATATCAAGAACCTCGGCGAGGAACTCATCGTCAAGCATCGTGAGAGATTTAGCGGAGATTTTGAGGAGAATAAGCACGCCGTCTCCGAAGTCGCCACGATCGGGAGCAAGTCCGTCCGAAACCGGGTTGCCGGGTACATCTCAAGAAAGATAAATACCAGGAAGCGTTAAACCTCACTATATGTTTGAGGGAATCCTTCCAGCAATCATTACCCCTTTTCATCGGGACTCGGGGATGAGTCTCGATATTGAAGGATTACGGTCCAACATAGAATCACTGCTGCAACGCGGGATCCATGGCATCGTCCCCTGCGGATCTACCGGGGAGTCCGCGACGCTCACGTTCGAGGAGCACGAGCAGGTGATCTCAAAGACCGTCGAGGTTGTCAACGGGCGGATACCGGTGCTTGCGGGAACCGGGTCGAACAACACCGAAGAGGCAATCCGGCTGACCCGCGCGGCAAAGGATGCAGGCGCGGACGGCGCCCTTGTCATCAGCCCGTACTATAACAAGCCGAACCGCTCCGGTCTCGTCAAACACTTCACGAAGCTTGCCGATATCGGTCTCCCCATCGTCCTCTACAACGTCCCCGGCCGGACGGGGCAGAACCTCCTGCCGGACCTGGTGATCGAGCTTGCCCGGCACCCAAACATCGTCGGCGTGAAGGAGGCAAGCGGCGATATCGTCCAGATATCCCGGATCATCGAGGGGACCCGGGACGAGGAGTTCGTCGTGCTCTCGGGCGACGACGCGATGACGCTTCCCGTCCTCGCTCTCGGGGGCGCGGGCGTGATATCGGTGACTGCAAACGTCGACCCCGGCCGGATGGTGCAGATGTACGAAGCGTTCCGCGCGGGCGACCTTGCCCGCGCACGGGACCTGCACTTCGAACTCTCGCCGCTCATGCGGGCGATGTTCATCGACACGAACCCCATCCCCGTGAAGAAGGCGGTCGGGCTCTCCGGGATGGCCGCAGGACCGGTCAGGCTGCCGCTCGACGACCTGGATGGGCAGAAGACGGAGCAGCTGAGGAAGGTGCTGGCGAGCTATGATTAAGGTAGCCGTATCCGGGGCCCTGGGGAGAATGGGCGCCAACATCGGCCGGCTTGTCAACGAGGCTCCCGACCTCACCCTGGTCGGCGGCATCGACGTGAGGGAGGGAACGCTCTTTGAGACGGAGGTCGTCCCCGCAGCGAAGATCGACGAGTTCCTCAAGGAGAAGAGACCCGACGTCCTCGTCGACTTCACCGTCGCGGCCGCTGCTGTCGAGAACGTCAGGGCCGCCGCGAGAAACGGCGTAGCGCTCGTCGTCGGAACGACAGGGTTCTCTCCCGAGCAGCGGGAGGTGATCCGGGGCGCGGTCGAAGGAAACGTTCCCGCCGTGATATCGAGCAACTTCTCCGTCGGCGTCAACATCTTCTGGAAACTCGTGCGGGAAGCCGCCCGCGAGCTCGGCGACTACGACATCGAGGTCACGGAGGCCCACCACCGCCACAAGAAGGACGCCCCGAGCGGCACCGCAAAGACCATCCTTGATATACTGGACGAGGAGATCGGGAATCGCGAGAAGGCCTACGGCCGTGTGGGTATGACGGAGCGGAAGAACGAGATCGGGGTGCACGTCATCCGCGGCGGCGACATCGTCGGCGACCACGCGGTCCTCTTTGCGGGGAACTTTGAGTGCATCGAGATCTCCCACCGCGCCTACGATCGGGCGGTCTTCGCACAGGGTGCCGTCCGGGCTGTCCGCTGGGTCGTCGGGAAAGAACCGCGCATGTATACCATGCAGGATGTCCTCGGGATCTGAGGGAGGCCCCCTCGCCCGCCTTCCGGAAACGAAATTTATTTTTACGCCGCTAGAAAAACATGTACGTCTGGAGGAGAAAAATTGCCAGCAGTTGTTGATATTGAGAAGTGTACCGCCTGTGAGACCTGTATAGATGTCTGCCCGGCTTCCGCCATCACCATGGAAGACGGCAAAGCAAAGGTCGATCCCGATCTCTGCGTCGATTGCGAGACCTGCGTCGACGAGTGTCCGTCTGAGGCAATCTCGATGGAATGAAGAAACATACTCTTTAATACCTCCTACACTACAGATATTTTTGTCTATGATTCATGTAGGAGTGCTTGGTGCCACAGGAGCGGTGGGACAGCGCTTCGTTCAGCTTTTAGCGGATCATCCCTGGTTTCATCTCCAGACACTCACCGCTTCTGAACGAAGTGCGGGAAAACCCTATGGTAAAGTGGTCAACTGGCGCCTTGATGCGCCGTACCCGGACAACGTCAGCGATATCGTCGTCACTCCCACAACCGTCGAGAGTCTGAAAGATTGCGATCTCGTCTTCTCAGCGCTCCCTGCCGACGTGGCGGGACCGTTCGAGACCGAGCTTGCCAATGCGGGCATCGCCGTCTGCAGCAACGCCCGATCGCACCGCATGGAACCGGACGTTCCGCTGGTGATCCCGGAGGTCAATCCGGACCACCTGGGCCTGATCGATATCCAGCGGGACCGCGGTAATGGGGGGTTCATCGTGACCAACCCGAACTGCTCGACGATCGTCCTAGTGCTGGCCCTCGCACCCCTCAGGGCGTTTGAGTTCCATGACGTGCGTGCGGCAACCATGCAGGCGATATCGGGAGGCGGGTTTGCAGGCGTCCCCGCCATGGACATCTATGATAACGTCATCCCCTATATCGGCTCAGAAGAGGAGAAGATCGAGACCGAGACCGCAAAGATCATGGGCACGTTCAACGGTTCCGAGGTGATCCCTGCCCCGTTTAAGGTAAGCGCAAGTTGCCACCGGGTCCCTGTCATCGACGGGCATACCATCGCGGTCTGGGTCGACGTCAGGGAGTCGGTTGCCGAGGTGAAAAAAGCTTACGCAACCTTTAAGTCACCCTTCAGCAATCTACCCTTACAACCGGCAAAGGCAGTTGAGCTCTTCGACCAGCCCGATCGTCCGCAACCCCGGCTTGACCGCAACCGGGGACGCGGCATGACGGTCTCCGTCGGGAGAATCCGGGAAGGATTACGGTTTGTTGCACTTGGGCATAACACCATCCGTGGGGCTGCAGGCGCATCCGTCCTCAACGCAGAGCTGATACACTCGAAGAAGTACCTTTAGACGAGGTGGGCTTGATGATTAAGGATAACACAGTATTCGTGGGAAACAAACCGGTCATGAACTATGTGCTCGCGGTGGTCACCCAGTTCAACAACGGAGCGGAGGAGGTTGCGATTAAGGCCAGGGGGAAGGCTATTTCACGTGCGGTCGACACAGCGGAGATCGCCCTCAACCGGTTCTTAGAGAACGTCAGCAAGAAAGAGATCTTCACATCGACCGAGATGATCGACACCGACACCGGAAAGACGAACGTCTCAAGCATCGAGATCGTTCTCATGCATGCAAAATGAGGCCCTGAGGCACCTCTTTTTGGATTCGCCCCTGTACGCGCCTCGGCGGGATCGCTCATCGAGGCGCCTCTTCCCTCATCGACGTTGCGCTGCAGGGTGCCGGCGCATCGTAAAAGCAGGTTTTATGAGGGCGATCCGCCTGAAATTTCAGCCGTACGGTCTTTTTGGACCGGGGCAACCATAAAGATTTTATGAGCCACCCCATAACTATTGTACCATGAAGTGGGTGGCGGTCGGAGTGATGCTGATGCTGGTGGCTGCTCTCGTCGCTCCTGCTATGGCGGCGGGTGAGGAGCGGTACGGTTACATCACGGTAAAGGATGTCACCATCCGGCTGGAGAACGAGGATGCCGTCGTCACCATGAACTATACGATCGACGGCGGCATCGCATTCCTCGTCTTCCTCCTCGGAAAGTCCGACCTGAAACAGAAGACGCTTGATATCCTGAATTTCAACGATACGAGGGTACAGCATCTCGACCTCGAGCGCATCGAGGTACGCGTAAACAACGTCTCGGATAATTACGGGCAGGGATCGTACTGGTTCCCTACGCACCGGTTCGGTGTGGTCGTGCCCTCTCTCACCATCATCACCCCGCAGGACACCAGGCATTACGAGAATATCAGTGAGTTCCCTGACGGGTTTGGCTATTTTTCCCGACCGTGAACGGACCCGGCTTATCCTATGAGAGAGGCACGATGTGCCTGACGACCACTGTCTCCGCCTTCCGGGAGCCGTGCAGGCGATCCGGCCGCGCGAATGTATGCTGCTTGCTCAAGAGCAGATAGGGCCCTGCAGGTCTCGCGAGGGTTTCGGCAAGGGGCGGATGAGAGCGCAGATCTGGTGGTGCCGCTGAAGTTTCACGCAAAGGAGGGTTACGAACCCCATCTACCGAACTTCGCGTCCTTTGCGGCTTCGTGCGACCTGCCCGGTGCGGATAGCGACACGGCCTCACGCACCCCTCTTCAGCGCGAGCGGTTCGTGATCGTTTCCCCACCTGCTGAGGAGCGACTGGAGGTAGACACCGAGGAAGGCGCAGAAGAGGCCTCCGATCGTGGCGAAGATGATGTATTTCACGCCGGCATCGGCCGTTATGGGGAACCCGGAGACCTCGCTGCTGATCGAGAGGATGTAGATGCTTGCCCCGTAGGCGATGGCCCCGATCGCCAGCACGAAGAACGGCAGGGCGACCACCCGCCGGATCGCCTCCCTCTCGTTTAAGAAGACATCGATGATCTTGCCCCCCGACGCGACGAGGCCCGCAGCGGTGAACCAGGCGATGGCACCGTAGATGAACGCGAGCACCTGGAAGAAGATCCCTGCGGACGTGTAGTAGTCGAGGAGGCTTACGAGCCCGAGGAAGATCCCGACGATGCCGAGCAGTATGGCCGTGATGTAGGAGACGAAGGTGAACCTGCCGCCGTGCAGCGAGGTCTTCATCGATGTGATCAGGTAGCCGAATATCTCATCGATACCGACGCCCTTAAAGAGCAGGTAGGTGCCGACGACGCCGACGACGACGATGGTTGCGCCTTCCGGGTACCCGAGCAGGTATCCCACGGCGTAGAGGAGCATGGCAAGACCGACCGGCACGAGCACGATCTTTGAGACCTTCGGGTCGTCGAGGAGGCGCCTGAGGATGTAGTACGTCCCCTCGAGGTTCGGCATCTGGTTGACCACGACCCTGCGCACGCTGCTGACCGGCACCCGGGACTGGATGATCGGGAGGACGTACTCGTCCTCGGCACCGTCCGTCACCAGGATAGAGGCCGTAGAGTTTGTCGCCGAGAGAATGGCGTCGAGGCTCGCGGCTATCCGTCGATCCCCTTCGAGCAGGTTCATGTGGTTGCCGCATATGACGGCGACGGCGACCTCTTCGCCGCGGGCGACGAGGTCGTCGTATATCTTGATCGTCTCAAAGATTGCGTTGATGTCGGAGTCTTCGGAGTCGGCGAGACCGAGGGTGACCGCCGCATGGAGGCATGCCTCTCTGCCCACGATGGGACCATCGATCCGGGCTTTAAACCCGAGATCGTCATCGCGATCGACACAGAGGACGAGCGTTCGCTCTTTTGCCATGCAATAGAACATCTCCTCAGATCTATTAAATAATTTGCAGGGAAGGTGGAAAAAAGTATTAAATGAGTTTTGCACGCTGAAGCAGGAGCAGGTCGTCGGTCGTGAGCTTCTCTCCGCCGCGGAACTGCTGGAAGATACGTTCCGCCTCTTTCCGGACGGCTTTCTGCTCTTTGGTGACCTTGGTCTTCCGGGTCTTCTTGCGCAGGCCCGATATCACCTTATCGTAATCGCGAAGCTCCTTCTGGCAGGTGATGAACTGCTTGTGCTCCTCATCCGCCGCTTCCTGAGCCTCGACGAACTGCTGGTGAGCCTTGTCCGCATCCTCGCGGGACCGGTCGGCCTTCCGGTAAGACTCCACCATCAGGTCGTGATGCTGCTGGGCGGCCTCGGCCTTCTCGGTGACATCCTTGTGGATATCTGAGGCGAGCCTCCGAAACTCACGGGCTTCGGCGAGCTTCGTCCGCATCTCCTTGTTCTGCTCAAGCTCGGCCTCCTGATCCTTTGCCGCCGCCTTGAGCTGCTTGATCTTCTCGATCAGTTCACGCTCTTTGTCGGTGCTGTAGACCTCGGTCTGCTGTTTGAACTCCAGGTGCTCGATCTGCTTCTGCAGCTCTTTGATGCCCCGGTTCTTGAGGTTGCCGTGCTCCTTCTTGAAAGACTCTATCTCTTCAAAGAGCACGTTCGCCTTATCGTTGTAATCGTTCCTCTGGTCTTTCAGCGCCTGGACTTCCTCGTTGATCGCATCCCGCTGCTCTTTATGCTGCTGCGCCTCCTCGACAAACTCGCGGGTCTGGGTATTCAAGGTGTTGCGTTCCCGGGCATTTTTGCTGGCGAGTGCATTCAACTCGTTACGCCGGTCTTTGTGCTGCTCAGACTCCGCAAGGACTTTCTTTCTCTTTTCAATCAGATCGTTCAGCATTCTTTACCAATCCTCGACATTCGGTACCCGTCTTACACCCCGCCAGGAGCACACTCCCATGTGCAGAGGGATGCCGGAGGCTTATGTAGCGGCTACACCACAAGAAAAGACATTTTCCGGACTCGCGATCGAGACCGTCATTCATCAGTCTGCTCATGTGTTCAACCCCGGTACTCGGCAACCGCAGACCCGAAGGTTCTGCGCCCTGCACAATACACCCCGTGCTGGAGGGATTATACAAGAACGTCTATATTTCAAACGTCTTCCGGGCTATTAAGTATTTCGCAGGTGCTCCGGAAGCATGCTATCTGGCGCAATCGCAGTGAAAAAATGCGTGAAAGAGGGTGTTGGGGATCAGAGGAAATCGATGAGGTTGCCCCCGCTCATCAGGTTATCCTTCCCCATCCGCCTGCCGGCAGGCGCGCTGGCACGTTGCGTCACCGGTTCGTAGGCACGATGGCTCCCGAGGATCTGTGCACTTTTCACGCCGGTCATGACCGCCATGACACGGACTCTCCCCTCATAGTCGCTGTTCACCCGCGCTCCCCAGATGACGTCCGCGTGAGGATCGAGTTCATAGGTCAGGGAACTGGCTATCTCTTCGGCATCCTGGAGGGTCAGGTCGTTGCCGCCCGTGATGTGGATGAGGCTCCCTGTTGCTCCGCGGTAATCGATGTCCAGCAGGGGGTGGTTCAGGCACTCGTGGACGACGCTCTCGGCCTTGTTCTGCTGCTTGCTCTCTCCGACGAGCATCACGGCGACGCCGCCCTTGCTCATGATGGCACGCACGTCTGCGTAATCGATATTGATGAGCGAAGGTTCCGTGATCGTCTCGCTGATACCCTTGACGGTCTCCGCGATGAGCTGATCCATGACCGAGAACGCCTGGCCGAGCGGCAGGTTCGGCACGAACTTGATGAGACGGTTGTTGTCGAGGACGATGACCGAGTCGGCAGTGGTCGAGAGCTGCTCAAGCCCCTCTTCCGCGCGGAGGAGTCGGGCTTTCTCGACCTGGAAGGGATAGCTGACCATGCCGACGACGATTGCCCCCTGCTCTTTTGCTATCTGTGCAACGACCGGCGCCGTCCCCGTACCGGTCCCGCCGCCCATGCCGGCCGTGATGAAGACAAGGTCCGCATCACAGAGCAGGCCTTCAAGGGTCGGCCGGGCCATCTCGGCTGCGCGCCTGCCGACGTCCGGGAACCCGCCGGCCCCAAGGCCTTTGGTGAGCGATTTTCCGACAAGCACCCTCTTGTCGGCCTGGATCATGTCCAGGTGCTGTTTGTCCGTGTTGATCGCGATCGTTTCTGCACCACTGACCTGCATGTGGTAAAGGCGGTTGACGGTATTGTTGCCTGCCCCGCCGCATCCTACGATGACAATCCGTGGCTGGCCGAGGAGATCGTCCTCTGCCTCGCCTGAGTCCGTCTTCAGGTATTTTTCTCGTTCTGCATGTTTTAATGCCTCGTTGATGATCGTCTGCATCTGACAATACCTCCTAAACCTGGAATGAAATTTGATCGGCCTCGCGTAAGGCACGGTTGCCATGCCTTTCGAGAAGCGCCCTGACCGAATACCGCACAGCCTCCGATACTGTGGGGAATTCGCCGGCCTCCACCAACCTCTCGAGCATTTCAACCTGCTGCCGGGGCAATCTGATAGTTATCCGATCCATCATCTCAATCACTCATATCTGACATATGGCAGCTCTACGTCTGCCATTTGTCAGACAATCGTAATCTTCTTGTCTGACTGTATCAGATATGGCATAATAACATCGGTATGATATAAATACCTTCTGAAATGAGTCCAGACCCGTCACAACGGTTTTATGGATAGCAGCAGACAACGTACCTTCACAGGATTGCCACGATCATGAGAGAAAACCTCCCTGAAAGGATGGAACACGGCGGCCGGGTACGCTGGCACTGCATGCGAGAGGGTGGCGAGCTGATCGATTTCAGTGCTAACATAAATCCATATCCCCCTATCATCCCCTGGACACCGGACCCTTCGGCACTGAAAGACTACCCCGACGACCGTTATGAGGCGCTCAAAGAGGTGATCGGCAGCACGTTCGGGCGCGATGCGGCTGAGATCACCGTGGGCAACGGATCTGTCGAACTTATCCGCGCGTTCTGCTCCGCCGTGCTCGGCGAGGGGGATACCGCCTGCATCCAGCCGCCGACATTTGCCGAGTACGAGATGGCGGCGAGGCTCGCCGGCGCCCGGTG
>MPOY01000100.1 GCA_001896715.1 Methanoculleus sp. EBM-46 | reverse complement strand
TCTTGACCGAATTCTCCACCACTCCACGACATTGAACATTAAAGGCGATAGCTACCGGCTGAAAGAACGACGAAGACAGGGGATCTACTCCCACACCCTACCGGGATGAGTTTCGATACCATTATGAGATCAGGTGTACACTTTTATTCCGCCTGAATCTGTACACTTTTACGCCGCCGTTGACAATCTCAAGCGGTTTGTCCTCGGGATGGCTTCAAACCAGTGCGGGGTTCCACTCTTCCTCCAGACGTTCTCCAGCAACGAATCGGATAAAGAGGCGATCCTGACCATCATCAACCAACTCAAAGAGAACCTGAAAACCGATGCAAAAGTCTATCACGTGGCCGATGCTGCGTTTTACACCGCACCCAACCTGCAGAACCTGGGACAGCATACCTTCTGGATCAGTCGGGCTCCGGCCACGATCAAGGAGGTGCAGGAGTTGATTGGGACAGAAGATCCGTTCTTGTCCTGTGCCGACGACCGCTATGGCTATCAGGTACATTTCAGCGAGTATGCCGGGATCCGGCAGAAATGGGTTCTGTATCGGTCGGCTCCCATGCATGAACGGGAGGAGAAGACCTTCGAGAAGAACCTGGTGAAGGATCTGAACCGGGCAAAGAAGTCTCTGCGTAAACTCTGTGCCCGGGAGTTTGCCTGCGCTCCGGATGCACAGAGCGCCGTCGAGACATGGCTCACCAAGCATCCACGATGCCGACTCTGCGAGCTCGCCACCACTACCATTACTCGAAAGCAGGAGAAGAAACGAGGGAGACCGAAGAACGGAGAACCGGTCCAACTGTCATACAAGATCTCAGCGGAAGTCGAGCATATCCCTGAAGTTCTTGCTGAAGAGCGGCGGATCCTCGGGAGGTTTGCCCTGGCAACGAATGATCCGGAGTTGTCGGTTGATGAACTGCTCACCAACTATAAAGCCCAGAGTGCGATCGAGCGAGGGTTTCGGTTCCTGAAGGATAGGTCGTTCCGGGTTGCCGAGATCTTCTTGAAGAAGGTATCCCGCATCCAGGCGCTGGCGATGGTCATGGTGCTCTGTTTGTTCATCTATTCACTCACCGAGTTCCGGTTGCGGCGAGAACTGGAACGAACCGGCGAAACGGTCACCAGCCAGACGAAAAAGCAGACGCAGCGGCCCACGCTGAAAGGGGTGTTTTTCCGGTTCCGGAGGGTACGGGAGTTCGTGGTAGTCGAGGAGGGGAGGAGGGTGAAGCGCGTGGCGAACCTCAACGAAGAGTTGTGGAAGATTTTGCGATTGCTGGGGCGGGAGTACGAAAAATACTATACTTGACGGAGGATATGCGGAATGTGGGGTGAGGATAGAAAACTTTCAGGGGGTCTGGGGGTGCAATCAGGTCTTCGAGTAAGTATTCTCCCCCTATCAGAAGTTTTTGGGACAATCTCAATATAAGCCTACTCACAAGATTCAATGAGATCTATAACACGAGCATCTATCTTCTCTTTTGTCGCCGCACTAAACACGTGTATTTTTTCACAATTTGGGCGGAGGTACACAAATTTAACCCCATACGGGGAACCAATGTGCTGATTGGATACCACAATTTTCTCATGTGAGGATACAACTGCCTGATTCTTACAGTGGTAAATACATTCAGAACCCAAAAACTCAATATATTCTACAGATGCTTTGATTTTTCCAGAAATATTTTCATTGACGATCGCAATGTCAGAGGGTCTGATTCCTACATCAACTATCGTTCCTTCAATTGACTCAGAGTTGTCCAGAATCAGTTTCATGTTGAAAAATGAAATATAATCCTCATTTGACAATGGATCTCGCCGAACTTCACAAGAGGGATATAAATTAATTTGAGGAGAACCAATAAATCGGGCAACGAATTCATTTATCGGGTTATTGAATATCTCAGAGGGGCTACCAATCTGCTGGATCTTCCCCTCACTCATAACAACAATTTTAGTTGCTAACGTTAATGCCTCTATTTGATCGTGGGTGACATATATGATAGTCGCATTCATGGAACAATGAAGTTCAATTAACTCCAATCTCAGTTGATTGCGCAATGCCGTATCTAAATTTGAGAGAGGTTCATCCATTAAAAACAAGGCCGGATCTCTTACAATTGCTCTGCCAATAGCAACTCTTTGTTTCTGACCCCCGGATAACTGACCGGGCTTTTTGAATAGTATATCATCAATCACTAGCTTTTTTGCGGCGGTCTCTACTTTTTCTTTAATAATTGCTTTGGGATATTTCCTGTTTTTTAAAGGAAATGCGAGATTGTCATATACACTCATGTGCGGATATAGAGCATAATTTTGAAAAACCATTGCAATATTTCGATCTTTGGGCTTAACATCATTAGTAAGAACTCCATCAATCAACAGATCTCCACTAGTGATATCTACTAAACCTGCAATCAGATTAAGCAGTGTGGTTTTTCCGCAGCCTGATGGCCCGACCAGAACCACAAAATCATGATCATCAATTTTCAGATTTACATCCTTAACAGCAAACCGTCCTTTATCATATGATTTTGAGACACCGATCAATTCTACTGCAACCATGAACAACCCGATAAGTATGAGTATGATACTTCAAAGTATTATAAACAGCATTGAATCCGTTCTTTGATGCGGCACGCGCAGTGCATGGCAACATCAGGTAGACCGGGTCTACGTTGCACTTGTACTATATTTTGAGAAGTTGCTTTTAGGGCACTTAATGGAGACTAATCAGAAATCCCTAAACCACTCCACTCCCATAACCTCTTCATGCGCTCCATCGTCACCGGCGGGGGTAGCGTCTCAAATTTTCTGTAATTTGTCTGAGCCCTGTCTCCGCGTCTGATCATCCCATCTTCCGCGGTAACGCTCCTCTCTTCTGGAATAATCAAGTACGTCATCAAGTGTCAATGGCGGTGATGTAAATGAAAACCCGTATATGAAACCGCGCGAAAGAAACATGACATCAGCATCCGGAGATCGATAATCCATGCACATCCCCATCGCCCAGCCCTCCCTCGGGAACGAGGAGAGCGACGCCGTCCTCGCCGTCCTTGCCTCCGGCATGATCGCCCAAGGGCCGGTCACCGCCGCCTTTGAAGAAGAGTTCGCCGCCTACTGCGGTGTCCCCCACGCCGTTGCCGTCTCGAATGGGACCACCGCCCTCCACGCGGCGCTGCTCGCGGCCGGGGTCGGGCCGGGGGACGAGGTGATCGTCCCGGCCTTCACCTTCTTTGCGACCGCCTCCTCAGTCTCGATGTGCGGTGCCCGTCCCGTCTTTGCCGACGTCGATGCCGCGACCGCCACGATCGACCCGGCCGATATCCTCGCAAAGGTCACCCCGAAGACAAAGGCCGTGATCGGCGTCCATCTCTACGGCCAGCCCTGCGACGCCGGGGCAATCCGGAAGATCTGCGACGACAGGGGTCTTGTCTTCATCGAGGACGCCGCCCAGGCCCATGGTGCGGAGTACCACGGAAGACGGACAGGGGCGCTCGGCGACCTCGCCTGCTTCTCCTTCTACGCGACGAAGAACCTGGCGACCGGGGAAGGCGGGATGGTGACGACGGGATCGGACGAGTACGATCAGCATCTTCGCCGGCTCATCAACCATGGCCAGAGCGAGAAGTACCTCCATACCGAGCTCGGCTACAACTACCGCATGACCGACATCAACGCCGCGATCGGGAGGGTGCAGCTCGCGAAACTCGACGGCTTCAACCGCCGCCGGCAGGAGAACGCCGCCTACTACGGTGCTCACATCACGGCGCCGGGGCTCGTGCTCCCGTCGGTCGCCGCCGGCCGGAGCCACGTCTGGCACCAGTACTCCCTCCGGGTCACCGAGAGGTTCCCCCTCTCCCGGGATGACCTTATGGCCTATCTCCGCGAGCGCGGGATCGGCTGCGCCGTCCACTACCCCATAGCCCTCTCCCGGCAGCCCTACTACGCCGGGGCGGCAACCTGCCCGGTCGCGGAGTCGCTCGCGGCCTCGGTCCTCTCGATCCCGGTCCACCCGAACGTCACCGATGAAGGCCGGGCCTATGTCGCTGAGACGATCAACGGGGTGATCTAGATGGACGCGGGCGTCATCGGCACGGGGACGATGGGCAGGAACCACGTCCGGGTCTACTCCGAGCTCAAGGAGGTCGGGACGACCTACGTCTACGACCTGAACACGAAGGCGGCCGAAGAGGTCGCCGCCGCCACCGGGGCGGAGGTCTGCCGCTCGATGGAGGAACTCCTCCGGAAGGCTGACTGCGTCTCGGTCGTGGTTCCGACCCCCTACCACCTCAGGACGGCGGGAGAGGTCATCGCCGCCGGGGTGCACGCCCTCATCGAGAAGCCCCTCTGCATCACCGTGCGCGAATGTGAGGATCTGATCGGCCAGATCCCCGACGGGCTGACCGTCGGCGTCGGGCACATCGAGCGGTTCAACCCGGTCGTCGCTGAGGTTGCACGGGTCGTGCAAAACCCTCTCTACGTCTCCTTCCACCGGCACAACCCGGCCTCGGCACGGGTGACCGGGAGTTCGGTCGTCGAGGACCTGATGATCCATGATATCGACGTCGCGTTCAACGTCCTCTTCCCGGGGCAGGAGTATACCGTCCACGCGAGCGGGACCGGGGACGTCGCCGCAGCGCTCGCAGCCTTCGGGCGGACGCCGGTCTATCTCTCGGCCTCCCGGAAGGCCTCGAAGAAGACCCGGTCGCTCTACATCGAGGAGGAGGACCGGACGATCGAGGGCGACTTCATGACCCAGGAGGTCTACGTCCACCGGAAGCCCGGGGCCTACGGCCAGGAGAACGGGCTCTACCGCCAGGAGAACATCATCGAGAAGCTCCTGGTGAACAAGGTCGAGCCGTTGAAGATCGAACTCTCGACGTTCGTCCGGGCCGCCCGCGACGCCAAACCCTTCCCGGTGACGCCGGAGCAGGGGCTTTCAAACGTCCGGGTCTGCGAGGCGATCTCCCGGAGCCTTGCGGCATGAAGGTCCTCTCGGTCGTCGGGGCCCGGCCCCAGTTCGTCAAGTGCGCCCCGGTCTCCCGGGAACTCCGGAAGGTCCACGAGGAGGTCCTCGTCCACACCGGGCAGCACTACGACTATGGGCTCTCCGAGGTCTTCTTCCGGGACCTCGGGATCCCGGCACCCGACTACCACCTCGAGATCGGGTCGGGGAGCCACGGCGTCCAGACCGGCCGGATGCTCGCCGCGATCGAGGATGTTCTTGTAAAGGAGGAGCCGGGGATTGTTCTGGTCTACGGGGACACGAACTCGACCCTTGCGGGAGCGCTCGCGGCGGCGAAGATGCACGTCCCGGTGGCGCACGTCGAGGCCGGGCTCCGGAGTTTTGACCGCCGGATGCCCGAGGAGGTGAACCGGGTCCTCACGGACCATTGTTCCGATATTCTTTTCTGCCCGACTGCGACCGCCGTCGCAAACCTCGCGGCCGAGGGGATCACCGCTGGCGTCCACCTCACCGGGGACGTGATGGTCGACGCGCTCCGGGAGAATCTCCCTCTTGCAAAGGAGCGAGCCGCCGATCCCGGCCTCTCGCCGAAGGCGTACTTTCTCGCCACGGTCCACCGGGCGGGGAACACCGACGATCCCGCCGCGCTCCGGGCGATCATGGAGGCGTTCTCCCGCCTCGATTCCCCGGTGATCTTCCCGGTCCACCCCCGGACCCGGAAGAAGCTCGCCGAGTACGGGATCGCGCCGGCGGCAAACGTCCGGCTCGTTGAACCGCTCCCCTACTTCGAGATGCTCGCCCTTCTCTCCGGCGCCCGGGCGGTCCTGACCGACTCCGGTGGCGTTCAGAAGGAGGCCTACATCCTCGAGGTGCCCTGCGTGACCCTCCGGGAGAACACCGAGTGGGTCGAGACGGTCGAGGACGGCTGGAACGTCCTCGTCGGGGCGGATGCCGACCGGATCGTCGCGGAGGCTGATGCGGCCGGCGATGCGCGCCGGGGGCACTCTGCCCGGTTCGGCGACGGGCACGCAGCCGTGCGGATCGCCGCGATCATCAGGGAATATGAATCCTGAAGAATGCCGGGTATCGAGCGCATCCACGGCTTCAGCGAAACCCCCATCGGGGTATACGATCTCTACCGGGGGGTCCCGCTCAGGGATGAGGAGCTAGGACTTGAAGAGTTGCTGAGAAAAGTCGCCGGTGCGGCGACCCTCGCGATCCGGGAATTTTTAATCGATGAATGAAGAGAGGAGGAACGGGCGCAACCTAACCCCCGGGGACGGCCAGGGATGGTTGACGCGGAGATAGAGAGAATACCTTAGACCTGGATGCCTGCCCGGGCAAGCGCATCCTTGATGGAGACAAGTTCCTTTCTGATCTCTGCGAATTCGTCATCGAGGTGCTTTTTGGTATCGCTTCGGAGCCCGACAACCTCTTCTTTCGTCTCTTTGCTAACCTGAAGCGTCTCTTTGCCGACCTGGAGATTCTCCTTGCCAACCTGAAGCGTCTCCTTGCTAACCTCAAGAGTCTCTTTGCTAATCTGAAGGATCTCCTTGCCGACCTCAAGAGATGCTCTGCTGATCTGGAGGGTCTGGTCCTGCTTGTCCAGCATCCGGTCGAATTTCATATCCATGCTGTGCAATACATTCCCGGCGTAATCCATCCGCTCGAATGTCTCTTCCTGGATATCTCCCCGGATGATCTCAAAATCGGCGTACTCTCCGGTTGCCTCTTCCCACCTGATGGTGAACGATTTGACTACAATAGGTCTTTGTATGATATCGATCGCGTTGATGAAACCCTGGAGATCCTTTTCGCTCCCCTCTGCAACGATCTCGACCTCCCCGTTCTTGAGATTCTTCACGTACCCCGAGATATCCCGTTCAAACGCCTCGTTGTACACATGCTCCCGATAACTGACCCGCTGGACGCGCCCCCGTGCAGTGGCCACAAATCGTTTCATTTCATTTCACTCTGTAGGGCGGGCATAAATAGTTTCTCCGGATCTGCACTTCGCCCGGCAAACCCCTCTTCTGGCCCCCGCCTGCACCACAAAGGGGGTAACAGAAGACAGCATATCAACCTTGAAGACAAACCTAAGATGCATACAATGACCGAGAACCTCGCAACACGTATCAGGAAACGCGGCCCGATCCGGACGATCGGCGTCATCGGGATGGGCTACGTCGGCATCCCGGCGGCGGCGCTCTTTGCGGACGTGCCCGGAGTCGAACACGTCTACGGCTTCCAGCGCGACTCCGCATCGTCGGGCTACAAGATCAACATGCTCAACCGCGGCGAGTCGCCGCTCAAGGGCGAGGAGCCCGGGCTTG
>MPOY01000221.1 GCA_001896715.1 Methanoculleus sp. EBM-46 | reverse complement strand
CCGTTCTGGCTGTAGAGATAGACCATCCTCTCTGTAGTGACGGCACCGTAGAGGCCGTCCGGCGAGAGTGCCGCCGCCATAACCCGATCACCGACTCCTGACTCCCAGATCGGATCGTCGGAGGATTCCTGCCCCGTAGCCGGGCATACGAAGTTCCCGACCGCAATGATCGCAAAGAGCGTGGGTACGATGAGGTTTCGCCGCATTCTGCACCAGCCCGTCCTACCTCTTCAGCCGGATCAGGAGGACGGCGAGGAACGCAAAAGCAAGCGGGATCACGCCGAAACCTGGAGATTGCGGTATAGGAGCATTCTTCCGGATATCTGCATCGAAGAGGTCGGGGTGGATGTCGGCAGCGACCTCTTCCAGGGCGTCGACCAGACGCGGCCCGCCCCGGTCGATGAGATCGGACTCGATGATGTAGACACGGTTATTCTGGATCGCCTTCATGGTTTTGAGGCGCGGTTCGCTCATGAAGTAGCGGTAGATGAGGTCGACGCCCTCGGTGCCCATGCCGGTTCCGGAGTTGACGACGATCACCTCGGGATCGGTGGTGATGAACCGCTCGAGGCTGGCGATCTGCCAGCCCTCCGTATCGGGGAAGGCGTTGACGCCGCCGGCAAGGGTGATCAACTCGTCCTGGAAGGTGTTGCTCCCGCTGATCCAGATCGGGTCGTGCCAGACGATATGGGCGACCGTCGGAGGTTTGGCCACGCTCTTCGTTTTTTCCTTCACGGCGTCGATCCGTGCCTCCATCGATGTCGCCAGCCGCTCCGCTTCTGTTTCTGCGCCGGTGGCCTTTCCGATGAGCCTGATATCGTGGAGCGTCCCTTCGACCGAGTCCGGGCTTAAGGTGATCACGGTCAGGCCGAGATCTCGAAGGCGATTGACGACCTCTTCTGTGTTCCCGAAAGCGGCCATTACCAGGTCGGGATGCGCGGCCACCACGCGTTCGATGTTCACGGTGGAGTACCCGCCGACTTTTGGTTTCGTCGTTGCCTCTGCCGGGTAGTTGCAGTAATCGGTCACGCCGACCACCCGGTCGCCGAGGCCGAGGGCGAAGAGGATCTCGGTGTTGGCCGGGGCAAGGGAGACGATGCGCACCGGCATCGTATCGAGCCCGACATCCTCGCCGTAGTCGTCGGTGACGGTGACGGGCTGCCACGCCACGGAGCCGGCTGCCGGTACGGTTGTCTGCGGCACCGTCGTCGCCCCGGGCGTTGCTATCGCGGATCGCCCTGGTTCCTGGAGATCGGGTGCCGCCTGCCCGGGCAGAATCGGGTAGGGTTTGCCGAGCAGGGCCGGGATCGCCCGCGCCGTCATGCCGCAGGGGTTGTCGGCGGTGTATGTCGTCCAGAGAAACGAGCCGTCGGGCTGCTGGAGGGTTACAAGTGTCGTGACCGGATCGTTGCCGTTCTTCGACCATGACGACGGATCTTCCCCGGTTGCGGCGATCGCCTGGATCACCCATGCCGCCGAGGCGGCGTTCGAGGAGGAAGTCCCACCGTAGTTGAAGCTGCCGTCGTTCATCTGGTGTGCCCCGAGGTAGTCGATCGCCCGTGCGACGGCGGGTGTATCTGCCGGTTCGCCTGCGGCGACGAGGGCCATGATCACGGCGGCGGTGTCGTCGGAGTCGCTTTCGGCGCCCGCCATCCAGCCGTAGCCGCCGTCCTCGTTCTGCTGCTTCTTCAGCCAGGCGACAGGGAGCGCGGTGTCTTCGCCGGCCGAGGCGAGCCCGAAGACTCCCCAGTAGGTGGTGTAGACGAAATCGCCGAACTGGCCGTCGGTCTTCATGCGTGCTCTGAGTTCGGCGACGTAGTCGTGGTTGTTAAAGGCGCGGGGGTTCTCGCCCGCGGCCGCGACGAGGGTGACCATCTT
>MPOY01000222.1 GCA_001896715.1 Methanoculleus sp. EBM-46 | reverse complement strand
CCTTCGCGAACCGGGTGTAGTAGTCCCGTCCGCCGTATCGGCCGTCGCAGCCCGCCATCACGAGGAACCGCTTGACGGCGCCGGTCTTCACCGCATCGATGACCGTATCCACGAGGGCGAGAACCGGGGCATGGGCGCACCCCGTGACGAGGTCGCCGCGGGAGATGTCCTCCGGAGCCTTACAGCGCTTCGCATGTTCGATCAGGGTCGAGAAGTCCTTCTTCCCGTCCGGTGACGCATCGATGTGCTTCAGTCCCGCATACCCGACGAGCCCGGTGGTGTAGACCCGGTCGCGGTAAGAGTCCTTCGGGGGAACCAGGCAGTTCGTAGTCACGAGGACCGGGCCGTTGAACCGCTCGAACTCCTCCCGCTGGAAGGGCCAGGAGCCGCCGTAGTTCCCGACCAGGTGGTCGTACTTCCGAAGATCGGGATAGGCGTGCGCCGGGAGCATCTCGCCGTGAGTGTAAACATCCACACCCGCCCCGCGCGCCTGTTCAAGGAGGTCGGCGAGGTCCTTGAGGTCGTGGCCGGTGACAAGGATACCCGGCCGCGCGCCCGCCGTGGTCCGGACGGTCGTGATCGCCGGCGTCCCGTAGGCAGTGGTGTTCGCGGTATCGAGGAGGGCAAGGACCTTCACCCCGACCTCGCCGCACGCGAGAACATGGCCGACCATATCCCCGACGGAGAGATCCTGCAGCGTGGCGGCGAGGGCCTCCTGCATGAAAACCGTGATTTCCTCGTCCTCGTAGCCGAGGATGGCGGCGTGGTGGTAGTAGGCGCCGAGCCCTTTGAGCCCGTAGACCAGGAGGTCACGAAGCGACTGCAGGTCGGGGTCCACGGCCTCCCGCGCGGCGACGATCTCCTGCGCCTTTGCCGCGATCGCCGCCGGGCTTGCCGGCGCCCAGGTGCAGGCCGCGGGCTCCGTGCTCCCGGCGGGCGGGAGGGCGTCGCGGATGCGGGCCGCCTCATTGATCATATCTCGGAGGCGGGCAGGATCGAAGTTCACGTTGGTCAGGGTCGCAAAGAGGCATCCCGCAACGAACTTCCCGGCATCCGGGTTCCCGCCGCCCGCCTTCATCGCCGCAAGGTTCCTCGTCGAGAGCCCCTTGAGGGTGTAGATCAGGACATCCTGGAGTCCGGCAGCCTCCTCATCCTTGCCGCAGACGCCGCGTACGGTGCAGCCGAAACCCTTTGCCGTCTCTTCACACTGGTTGCAGAACATTCATCTCACTCCATACTATCTTTTTGATATAAGGTATCAATTAGATACTAAAGTATAAGGAGGAGAAGGTTTCTCTAATTATACCATGCAGGACGAGTGCACGGTCAATCAGACCGTCAAGTATCTCGGGAAGAAATGGACGCTCCTGATCATCCTCGAGCTCTACAAGGGGGACGGTTACACCCGGCGGTTCACCGAGATGAAGGAGCGGCTCCCGGGGATCACGGCAAAAGTCCTCTCGGCCCGCCTGAAGGAGCTGGAGGAGGAGGGCCTCGTCGAGAAGAAGATCGATACCAAGACCATCCCCGTCAGGAGCGAGTACACCCTCACCGAAAGCGGGCTCGG
>MPOY01000165.1 GCA_001896715.1 Methanoculleus sp. EBM-46 | reverse complement strand
GTAGTGCCGGCCCATGAGTTTCAGGATCCGGTTGCTCCCCGACTGGACGGGCGCCATCACCATCTCGATCTTACCGGATGCGAGGATGGGCTCCATGTCACCGTAAACCTCTTCAAAGCGGTGCGGTTCAATCTGGTTCAGGAGGATCGAACAGTTCTCCGCCGGACCGATGGCGACCAGGTCTCTCAAGAGGTCGGGGAGGCGGCAACCTATATCGATGCCGTAACTCCCGAGATCGGTAGCGAACAGGGAGAAACGGCTATATCCACGCTCGAGTCCGCCCCGGAACTCCGATACGATGTCATCGATGGGGCGGCTGTGGACGGTATTCCCAAAGACCGGCCGTTCGCTGCAGTAGGTGCAATGCCCGGTGCACCCGGCCGCGATAGGTATGTGATACACCTCGGAGCGTCTCTGCCGGCGCGAGCCGAAGAGGTCCACCCCCCGTTTATAGAGGAGGAACGCGGCGGTGAGCAGGTCGGTGCCGTTGCAGCCGTGGATACTGGGCGAGGCCATGGTCGCAAGCTCGCTTGCGGCCGCCGAGCGGTCGATGCTCTCCGGGGAGACGCCGTTCGTGCCTATAAGAGAGGTAATGGAGCCGGTATCCATCGGGCCGATGATCGGGCCGTCGTAGACCCCTACAAGCGCCCCGGGGTTCTGTTTCGGGAGGCAACCCCAGACGACGAGTTCGGCATCCTGCCGCATCTTCTCCTTGAGTTCATCGATGACGCTCAGCGAATGGCCCTCTTTCTCGCCGGTCAGACCACACGCGTAGAAGAGAACGAGATCGGCATCGCCTATCGCCGACGCCATATGGATATTCTGAGCGTGAGCACCCAGGTACCTCTCGACGAATTTTGTCCTGAGCTGCCCCTCGACGCACCCGTTCGTACAGAGGAATACTTTCGTCATAGGTTACCGCGAAAGCACCCTATAGCACCTGCCATAGATAAAACTTTTGCCGGGAGCCGGATCGACCTCGCCGCCTTCCGGGAGAATCAGGAGAGCAGGGTATCCTGCCGGCACATGAGGCATCACCTGGTGCAGCCCGGAGGGGGCTGCTCCCTATAGCGCCGCGTACCCG
>MPOY01000211.1 GCA_001896715.1 Methanoculleus sp. EBM-46 | reverse complement strand
GTGACGATCTACTACCTGGCAAAGACGAACGACGTGCTCTGCGACGACCGGATCGACCGGAGCATCGCGGAGGCGGCCCGGTGGCTCGCGGCCGCCCAGCGCCCCGACGGCCGGTTCGACTGGTCGGGAAGCGGGCTCTCCTTTGCCTGCTACCTCAGCGGGGCGTACGCGTTCGCCCAGGCCTCGTTCACCTACGCATCCCGCCTCGATGACCGCTACCGGGAGCACGCCGATCGCTCTCTTGGCTGGCTCGATGCGAACGTCAGGGGTCTTGCGCCCCGTTGGGAACCGGCTTCCTGGGGCGATCTCCCCCTCTCGGTCGCGGCGGCGGTAAAATCCGCGTCGCTCGGGGGATACCCGCTCCGGCACCGGGCGTTCCGGTTCGGCTACGGTGTCTACCGGGAGGTCGCCCGCCGGCGGTATAGCGCGACCGCGGAGACAAGAGCATTCGAGGCGCTCTCGGGGCTGCTCGGTATCAGGTCGTCGACCGTGGAGCCGTCGAAGAACTTTCCCGACCTCTTCATGACATCGGAGATGCTCGATTGCCTCAGTCAATCGATGATATGGGGAAAAAACACATGAAACAGGTATTACTCGATCTGCAATCAGGGTCCATCCGGGTGGAGGACGTTCCCGTTCCCGCCGTAACGAGAGGGGTCGTCGTCGAGAACGCCTACTCCCTCATCAGCGCCGGCACGGAGTCGTCGCTGATCAACCTTGCGGGAGAGTCGCTCATCGGCAAGGCGAGGGCACGTCCCGACGACGTGAAAAAGGTCCTCCAGAAGATCGGGACGGACGGCCCTCTCCCGGCATACCGGCAGGCGATGAGCCGTCTTGCAAAACCGGAGCCGCTCGGCTACAGTTCTGCCGGCACCGTGGTGAAGACCGGGACCGACGACTTCGAGGTCGGCGACCGCGTCGCCTGTGCCGGGGCCGGGTATGCGGTGCACGCCGAGTACGTCGCGGTCCCGAAGAACCTCTGCGTCAGGATACCGGACGGTGTCGGTCTGCGGGAAGCGGCGTTTACGACCGTCGGATCGATCGCGATGCACGGTGTCAGAAACGCCCATGTCACGGTGGGCGAGAACGTCGCGGTGATAGGGCTCGGGCTGATCGGGCTCCTCACCATCCAGATCCTCAAAGCCGCGGGGTGCCGGGCGATCGGGATCGATATCGACCGGGAGAAACTCGCGCTCGCGGCAGACCTCGGTGCCGATGCCGTCTCGAACTACGATGGCCTTGCGGAGAGGATGAAGGTCTTCTCGCCGTTCGGGGCGGATGCGGTCGTCATCACTGCGGCCACCCCGTCAAGCGCCCCTATCGAGGCCGCGGGCCGCCTGGTCAGGGATAAGGGCAGGGTCGTCGTCGTCGGGAACGTGGGGATGAACGTGCCCCGCGATATCTTCTACGAGAAAGAGGCGGAGGTCGTCGTCTCCCGGTCCTACGGCCCCGGACGCTACGACAGAAACTACGAGGAGCGGGGGGTAGACTACCCGATCTACGTCCGGTGGACGGAGCGGAGGAACATGGAGGCGTTCCTTGAACTGGTGCGGCAGAAGCGGATCGACCTCGACCGCCTGATCACCCATACCTTCCCGCTCGATAGCGCGCCGGAGGCCTACGACCTGATCAGTGCCGGGAGAGAGCGGTACATCGGCATCCTGCTGCAGTATAGCCCGAACGGCGCGGGCGCCTCCGGCACCGTCACCCGCCTCTCCGGGCCGGTTGCGCGGAAGGTGCCGGCCGGGGCGCGGACGATCGGGTGCATCGGCGCCGGAGTCCACGCCCAGAGCGCCCTCTACCCGAACCTCCCCGGGCTCCCGGTGAACCTTGCCGGTGTCGCGACCGCGACGGGGCTCTCGGCGCAGTCGGTCGCAAAGAAGTACGGGTTTGCCTACTGCACGACCGACTACCGCGCGATCCTCGACGATCCCGGGATCGATGCGGTGCTGATTGCGACCAGAAACGATCTCCACGCTCCGATGGCGATCGATGCGCTTGCCGCCGGCAAAGACGTCTTCGTGGAGAAACCTCTTGCAACGGACACCGAAGGGCTCCGGGGGGTGGTCCGGGCATACAGCGAGTCGGAGAACCGGCTGATGGTCGGGTTCAACCGGCGTTATTCTCCGCTTGCGCGGAAGATGAAGGGGTTCTTCGAGAAGAGGAGCACGCCGATGGTCCTGCACTACCGGGTCAACGCCGGGCAGATCCCGCCCGGGCACTGGGTGCACGACGACGAACAGGGCGGGGGGATGCTGATATCGGAGTGCTGCCACTTCTTCGACCTCATGCAGTACCTGACCGGGGCACGGCCGGTCCAGGTCTACGCCCGGGCGATCGAGGCGACCGGAACCCTCCGGAAGTACGATAACTTCCAGGCGACCCTGGCGTTTGCGGACGGGTCGGTCGGCACCGTCACCTACACGACGCTTGGCGACCGCTCCTACTCGAAGGAGACCGTCGAGGTCTTCTGCGACAACGCCGTCGGGAGGATCACCGATTTCCGCGACCTCGAACTCCGGCGGGACGGGAAGGTTGCACGGGAGAGGCGGTGGCTTGCCCAGGAGAAGGGGTTCATCGAGGAGCTCCGGGCATTCGTGAAAGGAGAGGAGGCGGACTTTGCCGGCAGCGTCGCGACGACGCTTGCAACGTTTCGCGCGTGGGAGTCGATCGATACCGGGCGATCGCAAAAGATCGATATCGGCACGGTCGGGTTGTGATGCGGCCCGGTTGGCTCATGCACGAGGCCGTATTATCTTCTGCCGGCTCACGCGGAGGTTCGGCAGGCGGGCACCGGAAACTCTCTTTCGCGCTCGACGCGAGAGGCCCTATCTCGATCCTAAAAAAGTCTTCCGGGGGTATCTTCGGACCCTGTTTTCACCGTGTTCGCCATGAGCCGAGGGACCTGTCCGGGCGGTGCGGGGTTCGCCATGGAGGCATACCCGGGATTCACATCGGCCGGTGCTGCCCCTTTCGCGTACAGGAACCACCTACTCTGAGGAGAGCCGGGCGTTCCTTACGTACGCGAGTTGAGCGCGGATCCTCTCCGGTATCGAGCGGGGGTCCTTTATTTCGGCGGCTTCCTGCCACCCATCGTCCCGGCACGAGCAGTCGAGCCCCTCAAACTCCGCCGTATTGAAGTGGCGGTTGTAGCGTTCGATTGCTTTGACGAACCCGGCGTCGCACTTTCCACAGTTCCTGGCCCAATCGAGAGACTCGACCGAGTAGGTCCAGGGGCTGACGTAGACGTGGGTACGATCCCCGAACCGCTCCCGGCACTGCTGCAGGAGGTCGACGAGGCTCCAGAGCCATGGCGGCCGGTAGAGGTTGTTCTTCCAGAGCTCGTGCACGACGGTGTTCTTCTCGACCGTCGTCACCTCGAGATCCACGTACTCGATACCGCGGGAGACGCAGTAGGCCACGGTCTTGAGGACGTCGTCTATCGACTCGGCATCGGTGAGGAACGGAGGCTTGACGAGGAGGAGCGGCTTTGTCAGAACACCCATGCTCCGCATCCTCGAATGGAAGTGGTCGAAGTTGTGGGCCGAGAACCCCTTGTTGATGCAGAGGTTCATCACCTGCGGGTCTGCAGACTCAAACCCGAACGCCACCTCGAGTTGCCGCCCGCCGAGTGCCTTCTTCATCTTCTGCACGTGCTCATCAGGCGAGTAATCGATCCTCGACTCGACGACCACCTTTCTGATGTTCTTATAGCCGTCGATATACGAGCAGATCTTCTCGATGGCGGCAGTCGGCATCTCGCGCTCGTTGAATATGTTTCCGTCGTTGTAGATCGATACAACCGGATAATCCCCGAGATCGACGGCGTCCATCACGTACTCGAACTGTGCGACGTACTCCTCCGCCGAGATGGTCCTGCCCCGGGACGTCGCACAGTAAAACCCGCACATGGTGCAACCCCCGGTCTTCTCGACCCATTCGCAACCCGTGGAGCGGAGGAAGACGATCAACCGCTTGATAGGCCGGTCGCCAAGATGCCCGATCCGCTCCTCCCATCCGATGGGAACGGTAAAATCGAGATTGTCCGGGATGGACCCGTTCTGCCTGCGCAGATCGCCGGCCAATGCCCGTATCTCGTCAAGGACGTCATTTTCGGTTCGGAGACCGGTGAAGATCTCTGTGCTGCTACTGCTATCAGGTACGGCCTTTTCCAGAATAATTATCCCCCCTGTACCCGGGTATGCGCCGCCATATCGGGGGTGCACGACCGGGATGACTATCGCCTTATCTTACCAAGACATACCCCCCATAGGCTTTTGCGTATTTATAGTTTGTCCAAACCGTCCCGTCACCGGGGTATGTTTGCCAAACGGTTTTTCGTGATGGAAAATCGCGAGGATCGGACCGGCCACCGGGGAGGGTGGGATCCTGGTCGTTCTCTCCTCCCCCCGATGGGTTCTGTATGTGGTTATAAAGCTCCAATCTCCAGTCGAGCCCTTGACAGCATGCCAATCGTTATATATATCGTCCGGGGGTATACTACCCCGATGCACCGGGTATCGTTGCCTGCCGGGATCGGCGCCCGGCATCCCGCCGGAGGATGCTGAGGAGAGGTGTGGTGTTCCTGCAGGGACACGGGAAGAGCCCGGGAGGTTTGAGGAGCAGTGCGGCGATGCCGTCCGGTATGGGTCATGGCTGAAGAATACGTAAGAAGAAGGGAGAACGGTGTGGTGTACCCCGGAGATAAGGCCTGCGACCGGGACTCGTTCACGGCAAGAGCTCTTGAAATCCTCCCGTTCTATACCACGTACAGGGAGACGTACGCCCTCCTCCGGCGATCCCGCTGGTGGAGCCGGGAGGAACTTCTGGCCTACCAGGCAGAGGCGCTCTCGCGGCTGCTCGACCACGCCTACGAGAACGTCCCCTACTACCGTCGGGTCTTCGACGAGCGGGATCTTGTGCCCGCCGACATCCGGACCCCCGGCGACCTCGCCCTCCTTCCTATCCTGACCCGGGAAGACCTCCAGAAGAACCTTGCCGACTTAAAAGCCCGAAACTACCCCGAGTCGGCGTTCGAGTACGTCACCACCGGCGGTTCCACCGGCATCCCCGTCGGGTTCTACTACGAGCGGGGCGCCTCCCGGGCAAAGGAGTGGGCGTTCATGAAGACCCAGTGGGACCGCGTCGGCTACCGG
>MPOY01000643.1 GCA_001896715.1 Methanoculleus sp. EBM-46 | reverse complement strand
TGTTTTGGCTCATTCAAAAGTGATCCACAAGGCTCATCTAAAACTGATCCACCTGAGCTATCACTTTTGTCTCCTCCCTGATGAACCCTTGGGTGTTTCCCGCTGACGGAAACTGGTTCCTGCCATATTCAGGACAAGGGCTCGATGCGTGATTCGATCAAGCAAAGCAGCTGTCAGTGCCTTATCATGAAAGATCTTCACCCACTCAGAGAACACCAGATTTGACGTGATCATCGTGCTCCCCGTCTCATACCGGGATGCAAGCAACTGAAAGAGCAGTTCAGCTCCCGCAAGGTCAAAGGTAATATACCCTAATTCGTCCAGGATCAGGAGATCCACTCGTTTCAGCTGCCGGAGAAGATATGTCAACCGTCGCTCCTGTTTCGCTTCAACCAGTTCGTTGACAAGTCCCGCCGTCGTCTTGAACATCACCCGATATCCCTCTTCGCAGGCCAGGATACCTGTAGCGATCGCAAGATGGGTCTTCCCGGTTCCCGAGTTCCCTATCATCAGGATATTCTGGTGTTCTTCGATGAACTGCAGTTGTCTCAGGACAGAAAGATACGCTCGTCCATCGTCCGGCAACAGATCAACCACCACCTCATCAAACCGCTTCATCGTGGGAAATCCTGCAATCCGGATGGCATTCAGCCGTTTTCGTGCTAATCTCAGTTCGTACTCAGACTCCAGGGCATGAAGGAGAAACCCCAGAATTTCCTCGGAGCACGGACCCGGTTCAAGTTCCTGTACTGCCGCAGCAAACCCCGAGAGACGCAGGGTATGGCAGAGCTCCTCAATTCCGGCAGGCATCAGAGGACACCCCTGAGATAACCATCATAGTGAGAGAAATTCGGTTCCTCCATGCTGATACGATCCGGAGGAAACGAGGTCTCCGGCAGTTGAACGGCCTGGTGCATGATGATGCATCGCAGGGTCTCGTAAGTGGGCACCATGCCATGATCTTCCAGGAGCCGGATCGCGGCAACGAGTTCCTCTTCCGAGGTTTCGCGGAACAGCGAGAGGATCGGCAGGAAGTCTTTGTGTCTCCCGGCATAATGATGGTGCAAGAGCTGCTGAATTGTCTCGTCTAACTGCCGGAATACCCGGGAATGCGGGAGTGCCCCCGGTTTTCGTGAGAAGGTTTTGAGGAAGTGCGTGAGGTCGTAGGCCAGTTCTCCTTTTCCGAATCGACGCTCATGGCGTGCAAGCAACGCATTGCCACTGACCAGCTCAACGGTGTCAGGAGAGTATTTCAGGGTGATATATTTCCCGGGATAGGTATCCGGCACCGAATAGTAGTTTGACTCAAAGACGACATGCGAGTATTTTGAGATCCGGGCTGAACGGGATTGATAGGCTGAAAACTCAAGAGCCGGGAGAGGGGCAAGTGTCTCTTGCTCATGAAGGAGGCCTTTCGTGGGAGGGGATGGCCGGCGATACACGAAGCCATCATTGATCTCGTTGACTGCTGCTGCAAGGTACTGGTTTGCTTCCTCAAGGGATGAGAACGTGGTTCGCTCACTGAATGCCCGCCGTCTCACGTAGCCGACAGACTGTTCGTCGGTTCCTTTCTCGTGCGGGGACCGGACATTGCAGGTATGGGGTTCAAACCCATAGTGGAGGGAAAATTCAAGAAACCGGGAGTTCAGCTCCTTAGTTCTGGGGTTGATGATGGCTGCCATGTTGTCATAGAAGATGGTCTCCGGTACACCCCCGATCTCATTGAAGAACCGAATGTGGGCATCAATAACCTCAAGCAAGGTCTCACGATGGTAGAGGTGAGAGAACCGATACAGAGAATGGTTGAGTACCATGGAAGCCATGGAATACTTGCCCCAGCGGGCATTGACCTGGAGATCTGTCTTGCCAAAGTCAAACTCTGCGCGGCACCCGGGATCCGTTTCCTGAGCGATGTAGACTTCCCGATGGCCATACTGGTCTTTCCATGAGGCAACTTCCCGTTTGACGGTGCTATAACCGATGGTATAACCCTCTTTGATGAGATGATCCCAGATCTTCCGTCCGGTCCACCGCTGTTTCTTCGGGAGGTCAGCATTCGCCTGTAAGATCGCGTGGATTCGGTCTCTGACGTCGGGAGTGAGAGCAGTGCAGGGACGCTGAATCTGACGATCGTTGGGAAGAATGGTTTCTTCGATTCCCTCTTTGACATCTTGAACCCGCTGGAGATACCGCGCTACGGTATTCCGGGAGATATTGAGTTCTTTGGCGACTCGTCTCTTGGATCCATAGAGATTATGGAGTTCTACAATGCGTCGGATATCACTCATTGATTTCACCTACGAACCCCTCCAGAGCTAATGATGGAACCGGAGGGGGGATAGGGTGGATCAATTTATGGTGAGCCTTTTGAGGAAAAG
>MPOY01000273.1 GCA_001896715.1 Methanoculleus sp. EBM-46 | reverse complement strand
GTGGGCCCGTCGATCAGCTTCGGCGTCGCCGACGCCGTGACGGTCTTTGCCCCCGACCCGGCCGTTGCGGATGCCTGGGCGACGGCGATCTGCAACCGGATCACGGCGGACGACACCTCCGCCCTCGACGCCCTTCCGGGAACGGGTGTCCGGGGGGTGCTTGCGATCATCGATGACGCCGTTATCCGCCATGGGGACCTCCCGCGGATCGTCCGGGCGAAGGTCGACGAACGGCTGATCACCGCCGGGAGACCGGACCCCCGTTGAGGATCATTGCACTACGGGTGCTCGTCCAGGTACTCGAGGATCTCCCCGTACGCACGCTCCCCCTCGAACCGCGCGAGCGTATTCTCCCCGTCGGTAAGGACGAGGACGGGGTTCCCGCCTTTTACGGAGAAGACCAGATCGTAGATGTCGATCTCGTCGATGACGATCCCCCGGGCGAGGTCCGACGCCGCATGGAGCTGCAGCCGCTCCATCGCAAGGTCGTCGGGCGTCTCCCGGAACCAGAAGTAAAAGACCTGGTAGGCGTTGAGGAGGTCGGAGGCAAGCAGCGCTCGCCGGGTCTCTTCGTCGAGCGTATCGAGCCTCCCCGCGAGGCGTTCGTCATCGTCGTCGCTCGCTTCAAAGAGCCTCTCGGCGATATCCGCAAGATCCATATAATCGGCCATACGTCGTTTCACCCTGCCCCGCGCCCCTTTCCTCCCGGAGAACTGCCCTGGCAGCGGCCCTCCCGGCCGGAACGGTGCGGGCGGCGCATGAATAAGTATATCGGTCCGCCCGGAAAAAAGAATAGGTGTGCGTGAGGAAGATCTGGACTGGACCGTATACCACTGTATTCCCGAAAACAGCGACATTACGACCCCGGACCTGGTAACAGCCACCGGGTTTGAACCCGGTGCGGTCATGGCATCGCTTGAGCGCCTCGAGCACTATCTCCTGATCCGGCGGTCCGGCGATGGGGTGCGGCTTCTCTCTTTCCAGGAGTCGCTGATCGCGTGCCAGTGCCGCCACACGAAGGATGATCTCCCGTTCGTCATCGAGAACGGCGTCGTCAGGGCAACGAGGAGAGGGGATTGAGCGGCGCACCCACCGTAGCGGTGCTCCGGGTAGGCCACCGGCCCGAACGCGATCAGCGGGTGACGACCCACGTCGGACTCGCGGCGCGGGCGCTCGGCGCCCGGGGCATGTATCTCGCGGCGGACGACCCCGGTGTCATAACGAGCATAACGGACGTGGCCTCCCGGTGGGGAGGAGACTTCTTCGTGGAGAACGGCGTCTCGTGGCGCCGGTGCATAGGGGACTGGAAGGCCGGCGGCGGCAGGGTCGCCCACCTCACGATGTACGGGCTCCGCATGACCGACGTCATCGACGACATCCGGCGCGAAGAACGGGTGCTCGTCGTTGTGGGGGCGGAGAAGGTCCCGGGCGACATATACGGTCTTGCCGATTACAACGTCTCGGTGACGACCCAGCCCCACTCGGAGATATCGAGCCTCGCCCTCTTCCTCGACCACCTCTTCGAGGGGCGGGAGCTCAACCGGGAGTACCCGGACGCGAAGATCCGGATCGAACCGGCGAAAGCAGGTAAAAAGACGGTGGAGCGGTGAAGGGGCGGGTGCTGGTTGCCGGGTTTGCCACGCGGCACATAGCGCAGTCGGCCTGCCGGGCCGGCTACACGGTCTACGCCGTCGACCATTTCTGCGACCGGGACCTCGCCTGGTACACGGAGGACCGTCTCTCGTTCGACGAACTCGCCGACCTCCCGGCAAAGATAGCGGAACTTGCCGCCCGCCACCCGATCGACGCGCTCGTCGTCGCATCGGGCGCCGAGGCCGTCGGGACGACGATACCGCTCTGCGGGACGCCGCCGGCGAAGGTGGAGCGGTTCCTCGACAAACTCGAGATCCAGCGGTTCTTCGAGGGGCTGGACGTTCCGGTCCCGCCTCTTGCGGGGCGCGATCGCTACCCGGCGATGGTCAAACCGCGCCGGGGAGCGGGAGGATGGCGAAACGCAGTCGCGTGGGCGGAGGAAGACCTCCGCCGATGGGAAGAGGCCTGGCCGGATGTGCCGTATGTTGCACAGCAACTCGTCGACGGGATACCCTCGAGCGTCTCCTGCATCGCGGACGGCCGGCGCGCGCTGGCCGTGGCGGTCAACCGGCAGATCCTCCGGGGCGAGGGCGAGTGTGCGCACGGGTTCGCCGGGTCGGTCACCCCGTTCTCCCACCCGCTTGCCGGGGAGATGGTCGCGTGCGCGGAGCGGATAGCCGCCGCCAGCGGGTGCACAGGTTCGGTCGGCATCGACTTCATGGCCGGGGAGAAACCCTGGGCGATCGAGATCAACCCCCGGTTCCAGGCCACCCTGGATACGGTCGAGATGGCGACGGGGGAGAACGTCTTTGCCCTGCACATGGACGCCTGCCGCGGGGTTCTCCCGGCAACGAGGCCTCCGGCGCGAAGGGTCGCGGTCCGGCGGATCCTCTTTGCGGAGCGCGACATGCGACTCGATGCGGACCTCTCGGCGCTCGCGCCGCGCGTCGCCGACATTCCCTGGCCGGGAACGGAGTTTGAGGAGGGTCAGGCCGTCGTGAGCATATTCGGGTGCGCGGAGACGGAGGCGGCGGCATTTCACGATCTCGAGCGAAATATTGCGGCCGTCCGGGGGCTGATCGGGGGGTGAGCCGTTCGGGAGAATAGGAAAAGAAGATAAGGGTTGAGTGTACAATACGATAGGTATCGATCCCGAGCGCCTATTATAAAATATCATCTCCGGGGGAGAATGAAATATGGTTTCCATCACCGAACTCTTAAATGATCCGGCAATCAACGCTTATGTTCTACGGCTGATCGGGGAGGAGGGCGTCGAACTTCTCAAGCGATTCCCTGAGGGCGGGGAGCACAGCGACGAGGAACTCGCCGAGAAGACCGGGGTCAACCTCAACACCGTCCGCCACACCCTCTACACCCTCTACGAGAAGCGTCTCGCCGAGTACCGGCGCCTGAAGAACACCGAGACCGGCTGGCTCACCTACCTCTGGCACCTCCGCCTGGACCGCCTCCACGGCGTGATCGAGGAGGAGATCCGCGACGTACTCGAACACCTCGATGCACGGCTCACCTACGAGGAGAAGAACGACTTTTACATGTGCAAAGACTGCGGCATCATCTACACGTTCACGGATGCGGCGGGCTGGAACTTCGAGTGTCCGAACTGCGAGGAGATGCTTGAGCACTTCGACAACGAACTCATCGCAAACGCCCTCCGGCGGAGGGTCGACCGGATCAAGGAGAGCCTCGGGAGTGCGTGAAGAGGACTGCATCGCCCTCCTCGGGCGCGCCGGGTGCTCCGACGACGTCGTCGCGCATTGCCGCGCGGTGCGCGACCTTGCGCTCACCTATGCCGACGGTATCGCCGACCGCGACCTCATCGAGGCCGGCGCCCTCCTCCACGACATCGGCCGGGGAGTGACGCACGACCTCCATCACGCCGAGGCGGGCGGCGCGATATGCCGCGCGTTCGGCCTCGACGAGAGGATCGAGAGAATCGTCGAGCGGCACATCGGTGCCGGGCTGACGGCCGACGAGTGCTCGCTCCTCTGCCTTGCACCGCGCGACTGCATGCCCGCAACGCTTGAAGAGAAGATCGTCGCCCATGCCGACAACCTGGTGAAGGGGATCCGCGCCATAACGATGGAGGAGCGGATGATGCACGCGATCGCCCTCCCGCGCCGGCAGAGGAAGCGGATCCGCCGGCTCGGGCTGGAAATGGAACTTTTCAGATGATCAACCGTTTTACCTGCGGGAGCGCGCGCAGGTCTTCGTAGACCGATGCCGGGACCCGGCGCCCGTCGACGATCATCACGAGTCTTGGTTCCTCCGCAAGGTAGGGGTCGGTGACGAAGATCTGGCGGATGGAGAGGTCGTGGTCGACGAGGACCTTGACCGCCGCACCGACGATCCCCTTCTGCTGCGCGTCTTTTGGATAGAGCGTGATGACCGAGAGGCCGAGGGCTTCTGCGACCCGGGAGAGGTCGGGCGAGGCGCGCATACGGATGAAGACCTCCCGGAGATCCGGGTTATCGAGGATGCGCCGGGCCGTGGCGTCCACGACCCTCCTGTCGGTCTCGATCGCCCTGCCGATGTGCGTGGCGGGGATCTCGACGCCGTTGCAGACGATGCGCCCCTCTTCGTTGATACCGAACCCGTTCTCGAGCAGGAACCGGACCACCCTGGTCTGGGACGGTGAATCGGCAAACTCCCGTGATATATCGGCCCACATGCGGGAGTGTTGGAACCGGGCGCATAAATATACACCGAAGGCGGGAGTGGGGCACCGGCGGAAGGGTATGCCCCGGGCGCCCGGAGAGCAACCTATTTCCGGTCGCAGTGCGTTGTAATGAAGAGCAGGACGGGGATTGCCCGGTGCAGGACCGGCGATTCCCGAATGCGTGCGAGGGTTGCTAAGCCAGGTCAAAGGCGATAGGTTGAGGGCCTATTCTCGTAGGAGTTCGTGAGTTCGAATCTCACCCCTCGCATGGTATTTTCCGGGTTATGGGTAAGTGAAGAATACCGCTCTTGCAAATCGGTTTATCTTATGGGGCAGAGCGGGAAGACCCCGGTCGAGAGCGCGGGGATGAAAGCACCGCCGCCCTTCCCATATTGTGCGTTTTTCTCCAAACAGGGGGTATCTGCGTT
>MPOY01000253.1 GCA_001896715.1 Methanoculleus sp. EBM-46 | reverse complement strand
TTCGCCCCGGTGGCGGCATCGATCGCGTAGAGGTTGCAGTCGTAGCTCCCGACGTAGACGACGCCGTCGCTCACGCAGGGGGAGGAAGAAAGAGCATCTTTCCCCGTCACGAAGGTCCACTTCGTGCTGTTCGGTATATCCGCACCGGTGTCGGGGTAGGCGCCGGTGCGATAGTGGTCGGCGCGGAACATCGCCGGAAGCACGGCAAAGACGGTAAACCCTCCGCGAAGGAGGCCGGTTCCGCCCGCCGTCGTTACCCGGACGTCGTACCTCTGTGCCGGGGCGGTCGCAAGGTCGAGCGTGCAGGTGAGTTTCGTCGGTGAGACGACCGTGACGTTCGCGGCGGCGATCGTCGTCGAACCGTTCACGAGAGCGACCTCAGGCGTCCCGTTAAATCCGGTTCCGCGGATGATTCTGACCGCCGGATCGCCCGAGCCTGCTACCCCGTAATCCTTCTCGATCCCGGTCACGGTCAGGGCGGAGGAGACGCGGATGCAGTCGGCAACCGTGGAGGTGTTGGATCCGAAGGCGTTGCTGACGATCAGCGAGACGGTGTAGTTCCCGTCGGCCGTATACTCGTGGGTCGGGCGGGTCTCGGTCGAGGTGCCGCCGTCACCGAAGGCCCAGTTCCAGGCCGTCGGGTTCCCGGTCGAGAGGTCGATGAACTGCACCGCAAGCGGGGCAGGGCCGGCGGTCACGTTTGCGGTGAAATCGGCACGAAGGTCGGTCGGGTCTCCGGTGACGTTCGCCCACCGGTTATAGACATAATTCAAGAGCGGGACGAACTCGGCGGTGGCCTTCCGGTTGCCTGCCTGCCCCGGGTGGTCGTCCCCCTCCGGCGAGGGATAGGCGGACGTGTTGAAGGAGAGGTCGACCTGGTGCTGAACCGCCCCGTTCCACCAGCGGTGATGGTTGCCGGCGGTCGCGTTGAGGTCGTTGACTTCCGGGTTTCCGCCGTTCGTCGTGAGGATGTTGTAGAAATCGAAGACGAAGACGTTCTCTCCTGGGTATCCCGAGAGCCATTCGGTCGCGAGCCACTGGTTGAACGCCCGGGCGTTCGCGGCATAGGTTCCGTCCGAGAGCGGGGGGGCGGCGATCACCACGAAGAGGGTCTCCGGCTTCGTTCCGAAGTACTCGAGGATGTCGATGTAGATTCCCTTCGCGTTTGCCACGGTATGGTGCTCCGAGCCGCAATCGTTGCCTTTCAGGGGGTTGTCGCCGATCGAAGGCACCGGGTCGAAGGGGCTGCCCTGAAGGGCCGAGTTCGGGAAGCAGGATTTGAAGATCACGATCCGGTTCTGTCCGCCCGGGTCGGCGGCGAGGCGGGAGTACCTGCCGGAGGAGTGCTCGCCGGATTCGTTGAAGAGGGCGGCGAGGTACCCGGGCGATTGCGTGCTCCGGAACCACGTCCACCAGTGACCGATGTCGGTGGACGATCCTATAGCGTCGGGCCCCCAGCCGTAGTTGGTGTCGCTGACGAAGTAGTTGTTCTCCCGCAGGGCGATGCCCAGCCCGCCGTCATCGTCGGCAAGCCAGTTCTCGCCGGTGGAATGGTGGATGAAGACAACTTTGACCGGGGATTCCGGCGGCAGGATTCCCGATCCATCTGATGCGACCGTGATGGGAGCCGACTCCGTGACGGCGGCCGTCTCGCCGGCCTGGATCGGGACTGCGGAACATGACATGATCAACAACTGTGCAAACACCAGGATGAACGTGAATTGAATCAAAGCCTTTGGCACAATCATACTGTAACCCTCTCGCATCTTTGTCGGAAGCGTGAACCAGGCGCCTTGACTCCGATCCGCCCCGCCTCTCCGGACATGACATAGCATTCGCCGTGTCCCGGTAGAGCCCGTAGGACGGGTCGATTGGTCCCAGACAGTTGTTACCTACCGGTTTCGTATCGCAATCAATCCGCTCCGGATCAGTAGCCCGCTTCCGGGAACAGCGCGGTCGGAGCCTACGGCGAAAAAAGGGATCCGCTGTTCTCAGGTGCTCGCACTCCTGAGTCCAGATGGCTGGCAGGATAACTGTCTGTGGTTAACCTCTCCCGATCAATACTAACTCCTCCCCAATCCGGGTGTATAAATATTTCGAAATCGCCGGATAGTTCTTCGAAAAAGTACGCCTTTTTGAAACGTTTTTTCTTCTCCTTCCCCCATCCCCTTCGGCCTCGCCCTATCTTTATGGCAACAGGCCTCGTTTGTGCCCGATGCGTATCGGGTTCCTTTATTATGGACGAAATTCTTCCCGTTTTCCGGTGCGCGCTGTTTTAGCCGGTAAAATAAGGTAATACGGCCTCCATCGCTCCTCCCCGCTCCCCCCCGCAGACCACCTGCCCGAAGCTGGCGCATCCGTCCCCGAGGGGGTACTCCCGGACCACCTCAAGCCCGGCAGCGCGGGCTTCGCCCGCGATCGTCCCCCGGATCGCCCGGTTGTGCCCCGCCCGGGGGATCCCCCGCTCGCAGGCGGCCCGGATAGCGAGGGGAGCGGCGAGCCGTTTCACCGGGTCGCCCGGCACCGGGCGGTCCCGACGGCAAGGAAGGGAGACGCAGGAGAGGCTTAATGGAGGAG
>MPOY01000034.1 GCA_001896715.1 Methanoculleus sp. EBM-46 | reverse complement strand
TGCGTTTGCAATTGGAGAAGAAAACAGGAAGAGACAGAGAATGACAAGCGTGATCAGATTCTTGCATTGCGACACTTTCCACACCCCCTTGTGCACTCCAATTAAAGAATGTAAGGGCTTCGGCAGAAGAGAAAATGTGTGGCTACGGTTTTGAAAGCACACGACCTATTGTACTGCAGAACGATTCTAAATCAGGGGAAAAAGCAGACTCTTAACAGAAAAATATCTCGCAGGAAAAGCGGTTATTCCTGAGTTTTTACGGCTCTCAAAACAGGCAGAAGTTTCCGGCAACTCGTAATTATTACGAAAAATCGGCGAAGGGGCGGATATTAGAAGCCCTACCGGCAGGTATTATTGACTCCTGCGGCTGAGAGCCGTTATAGTTCTCTGGCAGATTTCAATAATCGGAAAACTCGAATTCGCCTGTTACTGAGTTGAAGATCACAAAGCCACCGTCTTCTATTTTGAACTTGTATTGCGGATGTTTGAAGTTCGGATCAAGTGGGAGATGGAAATACACCCCGAGATACTTCAAGAAGGGGTTGCGGTTATGAATGATGTTTATGGCGTCCTGAATGTCGAAGATTATGTAAAGCGGATCAACGAGAACCGCATCCTCATACCAGATATCGTCGACAACTTTTGAGGTCCATGATCCATCCTTATAAATGGCTTCAACACTCTTGGAGAGATCGAAATCCGAGAAAATCAATCTCCAGTACGCCAGATCATCGGCCCTTTCAAAAGGTTCTGGATCCTCGTCTGTAGAAGCATAGACGGCGAACAGCTTCAGGTTGAATTCGGGATGGTTCTGTGCCAGATACTCTCTTGCGGCCGCGATCATTCTCTCGATAAGAGTGTTGTGCATGAATCGAGGTAGCACGCATCCTCCAAGAACAAGGATAATAATTGCCACTGTCAGCAATGAAATAAGCTTTATTCTCTTGCTCATAGATTTCACCTCCATCGAAGGAGTTGAAGTGCTTAAGATCAGCGATCCGGAAGTGTATGTTGCCAAACCTGAAAAAACTGGGGCTCCCTACACATTTTCAATATCAAATAATAGCAAATCTCGCGAGGATCAATGCCGGAAATCTCCAGTCGATTCCTGCTGACGATATTGACATCACGCAAGTCGATCGTTTCTCGAAACTTTTCATGACTTTCCTTGCCGGTCTTGAGCAACTGAACAAGACACGCTACCTTCGCTGAACTTCTTATGGCGTCTTCCGGAGAGTAGCTGTTGTTGAACGAGAATGATTTGAACGCCTTGATACTTGCCAGATTATCAAAAAGGACTCCCAGATCGAAGAGTCGCTTGATTGTCTCTGTCTCATTTCCGAATAGTCTACGAGGTCAGTTGGGCTAGTTCATAGGTTATTAGGAAGAACCGTTTCGATTTTGCCATGCACAGGAGGGAGATTAAACGATTCGTTTGTCTCCAGAAAACAGTATCAGAGATCTATCTGACTTCGCTTCTTCGATTACAGCTTTTGTGAAGCCCGATCTGCTGAAGATTGCGTACTCTTTCTTCTTAAAGTTATCCCATTGAGGTAGATTCGCCTTTTCGCGTAAAGTCTCGAAGATATCCGTACCGACAGGTTTTCCACTCCACATATAAAGAGCGGGGTCCCGTATAAGAGCATTACGGGATGACACGGGATGACAGTCCCTTCACGTCATTCTGGCATGTTCCTAGCCAGAATCACGTTCTTCCTCCCTCACGTCATGCTCGGTCTTCGCGAAAAACGGGACAGACGTCAGGAGCCCGTCAGTCCCCATTTTCGCGGTCTTTCCTCCCTTTCCGTCATGCCGGACTCACTTGACGTCATTCTGAGCTTGACTCAGAATCACGGTTTTCTAAGGAGTGGATCCCGGGTCGGAGCCCGGGATGACAGTCCCTTCACGTCATTCTG
>MPOY01000521.1 GCA_001896715.1 Methanoculleus sp. EBM-46 | reverse complement strand
GGGCGTGCTCTTCGAGGGCCGCGAGGCTTCGCGCGACTTCATCGTAGGGAAGGGCCGACATCAGCCCGGCGCACTCGAGGGGGAGCGCGGTCACCTCGTCGCCCAAGACCGCCGCAAGCCCGCCCCCGAGCCGGACTACCTCGCCGATGGCGCGGACGATATCGGCGTCGCCGACCCCGACAGCGACGATGTTGTGGGAGTCGTGGGAGACCGAGCCGGCAAGCGCCCCTTCCCGGAGACCGAGACCGTGGACGAGCCCGATGCCGGAGCCTCCCCCCCGGTAGCGGTCGGTGACGACCGCTTTGAGGATGTCGCGGTCGGTGTCCGGGATATCGGCGGCATCCACCGGGCAGCGCAGGTCACGGGTCACGATCTGGCCGGGCACGATACCGATCACCCGCGCCTCGCCCCGGCCGGCGATCCGGATATCGCGCGGGGCCGGCACGCGGGCATGCAGGGGGGCCGCAGGGCAGGCCGGCGGGCGGTAGCCGGCATCGGCCACCTCGATGCCGCGCTTGAACGTCCGCAGGACGCGGAACCGGTCGGGGTCGTCGACGATGCAGAAGTCGGCAAGCCTCCCGGGAGCAAGAGCGCCCCGGTCGTGGAGCCCGAACCGCTCGGCGGCGGAGAGCGTCGCCATGCGGAGCGCAAGCTCGACCTCAAGCCCGCACGCGACGGCTCTCCGGACGCAGTCGTCGATATGCCCCTTTCCGGCAAGCATATCGACGTGCCGGTCGTCGGTGGCAAAGCAGCATCGCGGCGCCGTGCAGGCATCCACGAGCGGCAGGAGATCGGCGAGGTTCTGCTCCGTCGAGCCCTCCCGGATCATGACGTACATCCCCCTGAGGAGTTTCTCCCGCGCCTCCGCGAGCACCGTGCACTCGTGGTCGCTCTGGACGCCAGCGTAGATGTAGGCGTTTAAGTCCTTCCCGGAGAGGAGCGGCGCGTGGCCGTCGATGACGGGAAAGAGATCCATCTTTGCCCGGAGATCCTCATCCCCGGCAAGGACGCCGGGGACGTTCATCACCTCGGCAAGCCCGACGACCCCTTCCCGCCCCCGGAACCGGGCGAGGTCTGCGGCGGCAAGCCGGGCGCCTCCCAGGTCGAAGGGCGTTGCCGGGACGCATGAGGGGAGCATCACCAGAATGTCGAGCGGTGTCTGCGCACCTTCGGCGAGCATGTACTCGATCCCCGGCGCCCCGCAGACGTTCGCTATCTCGTGGGGGTCGGCGATCACGGTCGTCGTGCCGCATCGAAGGACGAGTCGGGCATACTCCGCCGGCGCGAGGAGAGAACTCTCGATGTGGACGTGGGCATCGATCAGGCCGGGAACAACATAGGTTCCCGTGAGGTCGTACTCCCGCTTCCCCTCGTAGTCGCCGAGACCGACGATGCGGCCGCCGCTGACCGCGACGTCCGTGCGTTCCCAGGCGCACGCGAAGGGATTGAAGACCTCGCCGCCGGAGAAGACGACGTCTGCCGGCTCAAGCCCCCGCGCCGCGGCAAGGCCTGCCGGTGTCAGGGTGCGACCTCCAGGTCACGGATGACGGATGCTTTCCGCTCGCCGTCGACGAATATGGTCAAAAAGAGCCTGTAAGTACCGGGCTGCAGGTTGACCGGGACCGAGTACTCGTTCTCTCCCGGGGCAAGGTTGACATACCGTGCTTCAGAGAGGATCTCGTGCTGTTCAAGCGCGCCAACCTCAGTGACCGTCACCTGGAGCACGGCATTCTCGACGGGCCTGCCGGTGTTCTCCACGCGGACCTGCAGGGCGTCGCCGCCGTAGGTCACCTCCCCGAATCCTGTGGAGAGGCACCCGGCAGCCACGGTGAGGGCGGCAAGGGCAAGTATCAGGAAACCCACGTATCTGGACATTCGCTCGGAGAACCGGGGGGACAGACGCCGCGCCCACGCGGTGCGGGCCGTACAGACCCCCGGTGCTGCAAATTCACCTCCACTCTACTCATTCACCATTTTGGTTGCTATTATTAAAACATTATGAAAAAAACGGACATTGCACAGGTTCCCGATCCGGT
>MPOY01000071.1 GCA_001896715.1 Methanoculleus sp. EBM-46 | reverse complement strand
TATAAAAAAGGGAGAACTTTCACTCCCCCGTAAGGTCCGCGTGGCACCCGGCGACGGCATGCGGCGAGACCAGCACGCCCTCGATCGTCTTCGACCCCTCCTTCCCCACCACTTTCACCGGGTAACTGCCTATATCGAGGTAGTGGAAGGTGTGGGGCGTCACTTCGCCGGTGTCCCGCCCGAAGAGGTAGATCTTCGCGTCCGACGGTGTGCTCGAGACCGCAAGCGACCCCCAGACGTAAGGCTCGAGGGTGACCTTCACCGTGGTACCGCCGGAACCGTCCGTCAGCAGAACCTCCCGCTCAGCCGGTATGTGCCCGGGTTTTGAGACCGCTATCCGATGTTTGCCCTCAGATATGTTCTCGATGACGTATGGCGTCGCAAACCCTGTCAAAAATCCGTCGACCGCTATCGCCGCTCCTGCCGGCACCGACGTCACGAGGAGGCTGCAGGGTGCATCGGGGAGGGTGACGGTCACGGTGTCGTTTGACCCGGCGGTGGCGGGTATCCGGTAACTCCGGTAACTCTCGCTGTCGCGGACGGTGATATACGCCCCCCCGATCCCCCTGACGTCGACCTTCTTTGGGAGACGGTCGCCAAGGTACCTGCCGTTGACGGAGAAGGGTTTCTGCGCGCAATCCTCTGAGTCGAACGTGATCGAGCGCACCAGGTCCGCGTTGCCGCTCGCAAACGTCACCCGGGTGATGGTGTTTCTTTCGACCCAGACCTGCTCTTTCTCGGAGCTGAACGCGGTGTTCTCCTTGCGCAGTTTGATCGTGTGCAACCCCTCCTTGAGCCCGTAGACGATATCGGGAGTCTTCCGGTTCACCTTCTGGCCGTCGACGAGGATATCCGCCCCCGCCGGGAACGAATCGACGTAGACGCCGCCGTAGTGGTTCTGTTCCCAGGTCCGGAGCGGTCCCGCAGGGGATGTCCCGGCTCCCGGGAACTCGATGAAGACTTCATCGTCGTGATCGAGCAGGATCGTCTCTTCCACCGGTTCTGCGCCGTCTGCGTGCACCCGGACGGTATGGTTGCCGCCCGGGAGCGACGCAAATGCTGCCGGTGTCGCCCTGCCGGTATACTCCCCGTCGATATCGACGAGCGCGCCCGGCGGATCGGAGAGAACCGAGAGAGCAAACCGCATAGCGGTGATATCGGGTGCCGGCGACGGCTCAAGGGCTGCCGGCACCGAACCGGGGGTGGGTGCCGGCACAGGGGCTGCCGTCATCGCCGGCACCTCCCCGACAGGGACGATGCCAAAGAGCCCCAGGAACACCGTGACCGCCTCGAGCAGCCTGCCGGAGAGTCCCCCGGCGGGGATGATCGCGAGGGTATTGAGGAGCCCGCCGGAGAGAGCATGCGCTGCCGGAGCGTGCCCATCGTGCCGGACAGCATAGGTCCCTCCCTGCCGTATCTGCGCAGAGACGGTGCTTCCTGCCGCATCGGCCCTCGTCTCCAGGGGCTGCCAGGCGCCCGAAGAGCGATCGTACCTGGCGATCGCCCCTCCCGGTGCATCCGCGGATATGGTCAGCGTGAGGGCGATATCGCTCGCCATATCATCGCTGCCGACAGCATAAGCCCGCTCGACACCTCCGGCATCCCCGGGCCTGAGCCTCTGCAACACCAGCACCGAAACAGGATCTTTGGCCCCATCGACGATCGCCGCCCCCTCGGGGATGTAGAGGTCGACGGCCCCGCCGTCGGCGGTGATGTGCATGGCCCCGATCCGCCCGTTTGCCGCGTCAAGGACGATCCGCGATCCGGTATCGGCAGATACCGCCGGAGTTCCGGGTCCGCTCGTCGTGGGCGTGGCGTTCATCTCGTAGCCCTCCGGCGGACTGCCCTTCCTGACGACGAGGATGATGGCGCGGTTCTCCATGTAGTCTCCTTTCGTCGCGGTGATGAGGCTCTGGATACCCGCCTCGTTTGCCGACTGCCGGAGGAACGGTCTCGCATCCAGGTCGGCCACGCTGACCGCCGACGAACCGGCGGCAAGCAGGTTGAACCACTCGCCGTCGTTGAAGAGGATCCGGTGCTCGTCGTTGCCCATACCCGAACCGGCCGTGGATACGAGGATGAGACGGGCTTCGCCGGTAGTGGCAGGATCGATCGGGTCCTCAAAGACCGCCGTCGTTGTACAGTCCTCAGAGGTCGTCCCGACCTGCGAACTGGCAAAGACCGCATCCGACCCCTCCGCGATCCAGTAGGTCGTCTCGGGTTCGTCTGGGTCTTCGGTGACGACCAGGAGGCTGACGCCGTACGCCGCAAAGAGATCGTCCTTTCTCCCGTCGTTCTTCACCTTCACGACGTGTTCTCCGGCGATGCCGCCCGGGATGCCGGTGACGTTAAACGCGTGGGTCTCGATGAGGTAGTTGTATATCCCCTCGTATTTACGGTCGTTATAGGTTCTGTCCGCCCTGATCGCCCTCCCGTCGACCGAGAGATCGATCCTGACCGTGGTCCCTTCTTTCTTCTTCTCGTCGTGCCCCCATGTGGTGTAGACGTACAGCCGTGCGTACCGGATCGTGCCGTTCGCAGGGGCGGGGATATCGATCGCAAACTCCCTGCTCTCGCCGGCAGGGATGAGCCCCGTGTAACTGCCGAAATCGTAGTAGGTCAGGTTCCCGTGGAGGGTGCCCGAGGCGGCGACATCCAGCCTCTTCCCCGTGTAACCGTAGTCAACGGCTTCCCCGCCCCCGGAATCGTCTCCCGTGCCCTGGAATTTGAAGTCGACGGAAGTGGTCTTGCCCTCGCTGACCGTAACCGTCCGGTAGCAGTCATCGTACCCCTCCGCCTTCACCT
>MPOY01000154.1 GCA_001896715.1 Methanoculleus sp. EBM-46 | reverse complement strand
TTCCCGAGACCACCCCGGGAGAAAAAAAGAATATCAGCCGATATAGTTCAATTCTTCCCGGCCCCGGGCTTCCTCGGTTTCCCGGATATTTGCTATGATCTGCTCCATGGCCTCGGCACGCTGCTGCAGGGTGGTGTGGTCGATATCGATCCCGATCATGGCGGAGAGGACGGTGAGGAGGCTGTCGGCGCTCCTCGGATCGACGATGTAACCGCTCGTCTCGCCCATCAGGCAGATGCCCTCGATGCCCCGCGCCTTCCCGAGGCCGAGCAGGAGGCCCGATGCCCCCATGATCATGCCGCCGCTCCCGGCGTTCTCAAACGATCCCCCGGCCGCCTCCACCTCCGGCCGGAGACGCTCCATATTGATCGCGGAGAGCACCCGCGGGTGCTCGACCAGGTGGCCGACGCCGTATCCCCCGAGCGTGTAGATCCTCCGGACGCCAAGAGCCTCGGCGAGGTCCAGGTACCGCTCGGCCAGGACGTAGTGCCCCTCGGCCGAGGTGCTCTGGAAGTCGCCCACGAGAAAGAGGATCGCCACCCCATCCTTCTCGCAGCGATAGATCTCGTTGTTGACCAGGTGGGTGACGCCCTGTTCGTCGACGACCACCTGCGGCGGGAAGTGGACCGAGGATATCTCCGCTATCTTCTCGCCGCCGAGTTCATCGATGAGGTGGTCGGCTACAAGTTTCCCGACGTGCCCGATGCCGGGCAGGCCCTCGACCAGGACCGGAGCGCCGCCGGCGTCATCGCGGAAGAAGGTCACGACGACGTCTTCCATCGGCGCATCACCCTCCTGTAGTCCCCATGCCTATCCTCGTGAGAAAAGCGTGCCGGATGAGCCGGTCGCGTCGACCGGCCGCATATCGGGCAGACCTGCGCAAGCGTATACCTCAGGTCGTCCGGACAGCGGCGAATGCGATTGCTCATGGCGCGTTATCCGGCCTTCTGCTTCCGGACGAACTTGCCGGAACCGCCCGCCCGCTCGACCACGCCGACGGCGGCGCTCGCCGCCTTCTCGATCGCCCGCTCGGCCGCCTTGTAATCGGGAGCGGTCACTTTTATCCGGTATTTCGGTGCTCCGATGTAGATCAGGTCGATATCCACATCCTCGATCTTCGGCTGCGCGCTCCTGAGCGCACGGCGGATAACGTTGACGCCGTCGGGCCGCGGCGACGTCAGGACGAGATGCCCCGTGATGGTAACCTTCGAGACCTTCACGTTCTCGTTTGCGATCGTGATGAGCGCCTCCCTGACCGGTTCGTCGAGGCCCAGCCTCTCGGCCGCCTCGCCGCCGGTGGTGACGATATCCTCGAGGGCCGGATAGAGAAGGCCGTATTCGCGGTATATCGACTCTTCGATGACCTTTCGGTCCACACCCGCGGACTCGGAGGCAAACCCTATCCACTTCTCGGCCTTCTGCTCGTTCTTCCACTCGTGGATCTTCTCGCGGCGCTGGTGCTCGTTGACATCCTTTAACGAGAGATCGATGTGGCCGCGGCCGGGGTCGACGCCCAGGACTTTGCAGACGACCTTCTGTCCTTCCCGTATGTAGTCCCGGATATACTTTATCCAGCCCCGCGCTATCTCGGATATCGGTATGAGCCCTCTTCGCCCGTCGTACTCGTCCAGGGTCACGAACGCCGCAAAATCCTTGACATCCGCGACCGTGCAGACAACGAGCTCTCCTTCCTCGGGCCACTCTCTCTCGTGCATGGAATAATCACTCAAGTACTGCCAGTATATCAGCCTTTATATCTGCCTTTCCACCGTGGGGTTCGGCGAGGATACGCCCGCAGACGCTGCACGCCACGACGGTGCTTGCTCTCTCAAAGACTATCTGTTCGTTCTCACAGTCGGGGCACTTCACCCGGAGGAACGTGCTCCTGTTCTCTCTATTCAACCGGACCATTATTAATCTCACTCCGTAAGCTCGAATTTACCGATCCGGAATCCCGGCCGGAGGTGCGCCTTCCCGCAGACGGTGCAGCGATATTTCACGTTGATCTTCTTCGTCGGCTTGTCGCCGCCGGGCACCTTGCTGAACTTGCCCATGTTGCCCACCATACTTCTACGATCTTTCTGGCGGTCGATCCAGTTGAAGTGGCGTACTTTGCCTCTCTTCACCTTCACGACCTCATGAGTCTGGTGATTCCGGCAGAATGGACAGTACGTCTTGAATTTTGATGGCATTTTCATGATAGCAGCCTCTATTCAATAGGTTCGAGTACCTATATTACTTGTTAAGCCTAATATTTAAGGCTATGTCGTGTTCGCAGAGCACGTCTGCATTATTCTCCGGCAGGGTGACGATATCCCCCTGCGTTAAGACGTAGACCCTGCCGTCCACTCCCATGAACGATTCCACATCGGAGCGGATATGCACGAGGGCATACGGAGACGAGAGCGGGCGGGGAATTGTCGGGGCCGGCCTCCCTGCTCCGGCGGCGGGAGGGATATCCGGCTCCTCGATCGCGTCCACGGCCGCCGCACCGCCGCCCTGGAACGAACCTTCCTCCCCGCGGATGAGCGTCTCGCGGCAACCCTCGACGGCGTCAATGATCTGCCCGTACATCGCCCGTTCTGCGGGGAGCATCTTCCTTGCCTCCCCCCTGTCGAAGTACTGCCCCTCGATCTGCTGGAAAGCAAGATCGAGTATCCGCCGGGTCCGGATGGCAAATATCTCCTGCACGGTCTCGGTGATGCTCCCGATCTCCTCGATGAGCAGGCTTCCCGACTGGCTCTCGAGGGGGTTAGGGAGACCGTAGTAGTCGGCCTTGAGTTTCTCGACGTATGCCCGGGCACCCTCGTAAAGAGCGGGCTCGATATCGGAGAGCCTGCCCGAGTGGTGCATCTCAAGGAGCGTCTGGCGCAGCCTCTCCAAGGGGTCGGCGGCCATGGTTCAGGCGCCCCCGGCAATCTCCGCCATGCTCCGGCAGCAGAGGAAGACCGCAAGCGCTTCGGGAACGCTTGCAGGACCGGTTTTGAGCGTATACGTGTTCCCGAGCAGGGATGTGGCGACGTTCATCTGCAGATCCACCCGCACCTCGCGGTCCCCGAATACCACCGCATCCACGAGCGGGTCGAACTCCGCGAGGTCCCGGGAATCGAGCGGCACCACCCGCATGCCGCTGCCGCCGTGCAGCGACCCGGGCGCCCGGATCAGCCGCTTGATATCGGTCGTGACCGGTTCGTCCGCACGCGCCCCGGCGCCCCGGACCCGCTCCTCGAACGCGGGGGTGCCCATGATCGCCCGGACGATCCGGTTCTCCCGGAGGGTGCCGGGGTCCTTCTCCCGGAGGGCGCCAAGGCCTGCAAGAAACTCCGCAGCCGCCCGTTTCCCGATACCCGCCGGTCCCGTGAGGTATGCCGCCGCCTCCGCCGCATCGAGCCCCTCAAGCCAGAGGAGGTGGTCGCGGAGGGCCTCGATGTAGCGCCACCGCCACCCGGCCGGGGTTCTCCCGGGAGCAAGCATCACCCCCGGGTCAAGCCCGATGCCGCAGACGTAATCGACGACCTCGCGCCGCTCCGGGCTCTCCCATCCCCTGACGGCGATATCGGTGACGTGGATATGGTAGCCGCGCCCCCCGGAGAAGGCGATCCGGATGTGGTTACGCGCAAAACCGAGCTCGTCGGTCAGCATCCCGACCAGTTTCACGGTCTCCTCCTTGACCCGGGCAAGCATCATCGCGTAGGGGCCGCGGACGATCTGGTCGGCGTCGAGGTCGAAGATCAGGTCGGCGCCGGCCCAGTGCTTGTCGTTCATCGTCGGCGCCGACGGCGTCTGGTAGTAGGCCGTCGAATAGTAGGCGTGGGCGGGGATCAGGCTCCTGACGTAAGCGGTAAGTTCCAGCGGGTCGGCAAACGCCATATGCCGCCGCATCCGGACGGCGGACGCGGCATCGAAGAAGACAAAACCCCATTCGCGCTGCTCGAGAGAGGATGGAGCGGCGAGGGTCTGCCTCTGGTAGTACTCGGCAAACCTCTGCTTCACAAACTCGATCGTCGCAGGCTTCATGAGATCGTCTTGATCATATATGGCCCCACTCGTTCATATCCCTGTTTCCTGTAGTAGGGGCGCACCCCGACACCGCTCATCACCGCGAGCCGCCCGTAGCCGTGGCCGGAGGCCTCCTCCTCGGCCGCGGCAAGGAGCCGCACGCCGTAACTGCGGTGCTGCCACTCGTCGGCCGCTGCCGGCGTGCCGAGGGGGACCACGCTCCCGTAGACGTGGAGCTCGCGCAGGAGCGCCGCGCCGGCAAGCTCGTCGCGGAATGGCCGGTGCGGGAACCGGAGCCGGGCAAACCCGACGAGGGCATCCTCAGAGCCGGCCTGGATGAACCGTTCCTCCCCGCCGCAGGATGGGTAGGTGACGGTCGATAGCGCCGTCTCTTCCGGCGCAACCGACCTCCCGACCTCGCGGCACCGGATGCACCGGCATCTGAGCCCCTGCGAGTGGAGCCGCGCCGCCGCGAGCTGCCGGAAGTTGCTGTGCCGCGAACCCGCGACGATCAACTTTGCCGGGATATCCCGCTGGATCCGCTGGAGGCGGACGTACTCCGGGAGGAGCGACTTCGCGTAGGCCACGAGGTCGACCAGCTCCTCCTCGGTGTAGGGGCGGTAGTCGCCCCGCTCCCAGAGTGCCTCGATCTCGGAGGCGGGCGTCACCAGGGTCGGGTAGATCTTCAGAAAGTCCGGCCGGAACCGCGGATCGGCAAAGAGTTCGCGAAACATCCTCCGGTCGTCCTCCATGCTCGCCCCGGGGAGGTTCGGCATCACGTGGAACCCCACCTTCAGGCCGGCGTCGCGCAGGAGGCAGTTTGCCGCGACCGAGTCCGCGACCAGGTGGCCCCGGCGGTTGTAGTCGAGGATCCGGTCGTCGATCTGCTGGACGCCGAGCTCCACCTTGGTCACGCCCATCGCAAGCATCCGGTCGATGTGTTCCGCCCGGCTCCAGTCCGGCCTCGTCTCGAACGTCGTCGCGATGCACCGGACCCCGGCGCGCTCGTTTGCGGCGAATATAGCGTCGAGGTCGGGTTTCTCCGGCGGGACGCCGGCCCGGGGGTAGTCGTTCATCGCCTGCACGGCGGCCCCGACGAACCACTCCTGGTACTCGACCGACCGGGCGGTCATCGTCCCGCCCATGACGATCAGCTCGGCCTTGTCGACATGGTGGCCGAGCGCCTCGAACTGCCCGAGACGGGCCTGCACCTGGCGGTAAGGGTCGAACGCATGTTCGCGGGCCCGGAGCGCCGCCGGCTCCTCGCCGGTGTAGCTCTGGGGAGACCCGAACGGGTGTTCCGGCCCGCCGGGGCAGGGAAGGCACTTCCCGTGCGGGCAGGGGTGCGGCGACGTCATCACCGCGACGGGCGCCACCCCCGAGAGCGTCCGGGTGGGTTTGACGAGGAGGAGCGGCCGGAGGCGTTCGCGCTCATCCGGCGTGGCTGCGGCGAGGACTGCGGAGTTCCTGGGCATGTTCGCACCGTGCTCCCGGCAGACCTCGAGCTTGATCCTCTGGATGTCGGCAGGGTCGGGCCCGGCAGAAAGGATGCGGGAGATGATCTCCCGGAGGGTATCAGTATCGTTCATCGCTTAATGTTCGGTTGCAATGCGCCCCGATGGAAAATCAGCGTGATAATCGATGTAAGGATTATGGTTGGCCCGGATATGCTGGACGATCTCGTTTCCGAGCGTCAGAATGGCTTTTTTATGCGTTACTTTATTCTTATGGATATGGACGGGTGAGATGTGGAGAGCATTATACTGGTCGGTCGAGACGTCCTCCCCCGTAGTGCTTTCATAATACTTTCGTACGTGGACTAACAGCATGTGTAGATGGAGCAGCTCTTCTTTTTGCACAATATCACCTTTCCTCGAAGAATACTACTGCCCGCGGGTAGATATAATTTGTTGGTGATCTTTTTATATGCACAAGGTGCGGGCAGTCGGAGCGTTCATCGGGCTTGCAATCGGCGATGCACTGGGCGCGCCCCTGGAAGGCTTTCCGCCGCCTCCGTTCACCGTAACGGAGATGGAAGGGGGCGGAATGCACCACACCCTTCCCGGGCAGTACACTGACGATACCCTGCAGGCGTCAGCCCTCGCGGAGACCCTCGTCCGATGCGGGGGTCTGGATCCGGGCGACTTCTCCCGTCGCCTGATTTCGGCTTACCGGGCTCGTCCGGAGTTCTTCGGGCCGACATCCCGGGCCGTCCTCGACCTCGTCGAGGGGGGCGTCCGCCCGGAGGATGCCGCGAGGACGGTGCACGATGCGCGGGGAGGGAGCCGGAGCAACGGGAGTGTGATGCGGGGGATACCGGTCGGCATCTTCTATCCGCCGGATGTGGTGCGGGAGGCGAGCCTCGCGGCATCACGGGTCACGCACTTTGATGCCGCAGCCGGCGAGGCCTCGGCGTTCGTCAACCGGATGGTCAGCGGGATGTGCCGGGGAGAAGAAGCGAGCGCGGCGTTCGGATACGCCCTCGCCGCCTGCCGCGACCCGGAACTCCACGGCCTCCTCCGGGACTGGCGAGCGCACCCGCGCGAACCCTCGCTCGATGCCGTCCTCTGCACCCACTGCGCCGTCAGCGTCTTCATGGATGCACCGACCTTCCGCGATGCGGTGATCACGGCGGTCAACCTCGGGGGCGACGCCGATACCGTCGGCGCGATCGCCGGCGGCCTTGCCGGAGCGTGCTGGGGGATTCACGCGATACCGGGCTCCTGGCTCTCCGCGCTCCAGGACCGCGAGATGCTCCTCGACCTTGCCCGGCGGCTCTCACAGGCAGGCAGGCCGTAGTGCACGATATCGCCCCGGGAAGTTCCGGTGCATGCCGGGATGGGTACTCTGGCTTCTCGCGAGAGGCCGTATCGCCATTCGCACCGGTCACCTCGCGCGAAGACTTGCCCGGGTGCCTGCAACTGTAGCGTCAGATGGGCCGCAGTTCCACGAGTTTCAGGGGCCGGCCCCTCTCGCAGACGTCGGGGGCGTTGCCGAGGACCTCCCCGACGATATACTTCTCCCCCTCGATGATGCCGTCGGGGCGGCAGAGCCGGTAGCTCCGGCACGTGGTCCGCGGGCAGGAGAACTCGTAACTGATTTTGGAGTTCGCGATCGCCATATCGGCGCCTATCAGCGCGACGATGGGAGCCTCCAGCACGTCGACCGCGACCACCGCCTCGTGGTGGACGGGACAGTCCTGCCGGGTGTTGGAGCGGATGGCAGCGACCCGGTACTTCTTCCCGGGCTGCAGGTTGTGGCAGGTCTTACGCACCTTGCAGCTCTCGCACTCGGTGCACACGTTGCCTTCGTAGACGAAATCGAGCCCCGGTTTTGCAAGCGCGGCGCCGATCAGGGTCACTTTTGTCTTTGGTTTCACCATACTTTCGCTCACTCCCGGTACAGCATCTTCACGAGGTCCCGCGCCGATGCCGCGGTCAGCCCCATATCGAGGATCGTGAACCGCTCCGGCCGGATGGTCCGGGCGGCAAGCAGCGCCTCCACGGCCGTCTCATCGTCGATCCCGATCTCGGCCGGGGTGGTCGGCGCCCCCACCTTCTTCAACGAGTCGCGGATCCCCTCCCAGTCCCCGCCGTGGAGATACATCGTTATGATGGCGCCGATACCGCACTTCTCCCCGTGGAGGCCCTTCCCCGGCGCGAGCCGGTCGAGGGCGTGGGAGAACTTGTGCTCGCCGCCGCTGGCCGGCCGCGACGAGCCCGCGATGCTCATCGCGACCCCCGAAGAGACCAGCGCTTTCGTCACGATCCAGGCGCTCTCTTCGGAGTGCGGTTTGATGAGATCGGCGTTCTTGAAGAGGATCTCGGCGGTCATCCGTGAGAGCGTCAGCGCATACTCCGAGAGCGCTTCGCCCCTGAGGCGGTGGGAGAGTTCCCAGTCGAGGATCGCGGTGTGGTTTGCCATGATGTCCGCACACCCTGACGCAAGCAGCCGGTGGGGTGCCGACGCGATGATGGCGGTATCGGCGACGACGGCGATCGGCGGTTCTGCGGCAAGCGAGACGTTCCCGTCGGCGGTCGGGACCGAGGCCCTCGATGAGGCGATGCCGTCGTGCGATGCGGCGGTGGGGACGCTGATGAAGTGGCGGTCGGTGTTGTAGGAGGCGATCTTTGCGGTATCGATGACCCTGCCGCCGCCGACGCCTATGACGAAACCGGCCTTTGCCGCCGACGCCTCGGCCCTCTTGATCGTCTCGACGGGATTGTTTGGGTCGGCTGCACACGTCGCGACGTCGTAGGAGCCGGCAAGCAGCGCCTCGACCCGTCTCCCGGCCAGATCCCTTGTCCGGTCTCCCGATATGATGAGCACGGAGTCGCCGAGAGCAAGGTCCTCGCAGACGGTCGGGAGCTGCTCGATGACGTCGTGGCCGATGACGACGTCGCGGGGGAGCTGCATCCATTTGGACTTATCGAAGACCTTGGTTCTGAGTAGGTTTATGCCGTCTGCGCTCATTCAGATCAGTAATGATTAGGGAGTTCCTCTACAAATACTACATCGATCCCATCCGTTACGGCCAGCCGTATACGCTCGTCGATACGCTGACCTACGCCCTGATCCTCATCGCAGCGGTCTATATCGTCTACCGGGGGCTCCGGCGGTATAAGATTGCCGTCGACGACGAACTGGTGCTTGCAACCATGCCCTTCGTCGTCCTCGGCGGGCTTCTCCGGGTCGTCGAGGATACGGGCATGATCGCGTCGGACTTCCGGTTTCTCCTGATCACGCCCCTGATCTTCTTTACGATCTTTGCCGTCGCGGCGGTCTCCCTCTTTCTTGGGAAGCTCGCGGAGAACGCGGGCTTCGTCGCCCGCTACAGCCGGGTCTACGGGGGAGCGGGCACCGCCGCCTGCATCGTGGCCGGTGCGGCCCTCGTCTGGTTCGGCCTCACCGAGACGAAGATCGCGCTCGACGTCCTTGCCGCCATACTCGCGCTCGCGTCGGTCTCGTCGCTCGCTCTCTGGGCCCTCCTCGCCTACGGCGCAAAATGGGACTACGCCTCGAACATATTTTACAAACTCCTCATATTCGGCCACATGCTGGACGCAAGCGCGACGAGTTACGGCATCGAGATCCATCCCATCCATTACGTCGAGCAGCACGTCGTGGGCTCGGGCCTGATCGAGGCGACCGGCACCGCGTTCTCTATGTTCCTCCTCAAGATCGTGGTGCTCATACCTGCCATCTACATCCTCGAACAGTACCGGCGGGAGGGAAATCCCGGTCTCTGGCATCTCATACTGCTCGCCATGATCACCGTCGGCATGGCGCCGGGGGTACGGGATATGGTACGGATGGTACTCTATGTTTGAACGCCCGATCGTCGGGGCCACGATCGTTGCGGCCGCCCTCTTTCTCGTCTCGGTCGGCCTCGGCATTTTTGCCGTGATCCAGGACCCGTCGACCGGCGCACAGGTCATGACCCTCTTTCGCGATCAGGTCGTAGATCAGCTCCTCTCCGACTCCCCGGCGGTCCTCGCGGGCAAGATCTTCGTAAACAACCTCGGCACCTGCCTCCTCCTCTTCCTCGGCGGCGCATCCCTCGGCATCGTCACCCTGATTGTCCTTACGGTGAACGGGCTCCTTATCGGTGCGGTGGCGGAACTCGTGCGGCAGCAGCAGGGCCTCCTCTTCATCGCGGCGGCGCTCGCCCCGCACGGCATATTCGAGATACCCTCTTTCCTCATCGCCGGGGGCCTCGGGTTCCTCCTCGGGCAGGAACTCATCGCCGAGTGGCACGGGAGAGGCGATGCCGCCGCCGGCGCCCTGCCCCTGGCCCGCCTCTTTCTCAGGGTAGTCGTCCCGCTCCTCGCGGTTGCCGCGATTGTGGAGGCATTTATTACGCCGGCAGTCCTAAGTGTTATCACATAAAGCAGGCAGATCGACGCTTTTTGAGGTACGAGACGGATGGAAGAAGATACTGGCGCACTCCCCCGGAAAGACGATTTTTCCGAGTGGTATAACGAGGTTCTCTGGCGAGCCGAGATCATGGATGTCCGCTACCCGGTCAAGGGGCTCTACGTCTGGTACCCCCACGGGTTTGCCATCAGGAAGCGTGCATACGGCATCCTCCGGGACCTGATGGACCGCGACCACGCGGAGACGATGTTCCCCCTCCTCATCCCCGAGACCGAGTTCATGAAGGAGGCCACGCACATCAAGGGGTTCGAGGACGAGGTCTACTGGGTCACCCACGGCGGCAGGAACGAGCTCGATGTGCCGCTCGCCCTCCGGCCCACGAGCGAAACCGCCATCTACCCTATGTACTCGCTCTGGATCCGGTCTCACACGGACCTCCCGCTCAAACTCTACCAGATCGTCAACACGTTCCGCTACGAGACGAAACACACCCGCCCCCTCATCCGCCTCCGTGAGATCACGTCGTTTAAAGAGGCGCACACCGTGCACGCGACGCGCGAGGAGGCGGAAGCGCAGGTCGAGACTGCGCTCGGCCTCTACCGGGAGTTCTACGAGAGCCTCCGGGTGCCGGTGATCATATCCCGCCGCCCGGCCTGGGACAAGTTCCCCGGCGCCGACTATACCATCGCGGTCGACACCATCATGCCGGACGGAAAGACCCTCCAGATAGGGACGGCGCACATGCTCGGCGACCACTTCTCCCGGACCTACGAGATCACCTACGAGGACGCGAACGGGGAGCGGCAGTATGCCAGCCAGACCTGCTACGGCATATCCGAGCGGTCGATTGCGGCCGTGATCAGCGTCCACGGCGACGATAAGGGGCTCGTGCTGCCGCCGGAGGTCGCGCCGATCGAGATCGTCGTCGTGCCGATCATCGTCGGGAAGCGGCGCGACGAAGTGCTTCTTGCGGCAAGAGCGCTCGAAGAGGAGCTCCGAAGCGCCGGGTTCGTCGTGAAGCTGGACGACCGCGACCTGCGCCCGGGTGCGAAGTACTACCACTGGGAGATGCGCGGCGTCCCGCTGCGTCTCGAGATCGGGCCGCGCGACATCGACGCGAACACGGTCGTCGCCGTGACCCGCGACGGCCATAAGATCACGCTCGACCGGCGGGGCGTCGTCGAAGGTGTCTTCTCGGCCCTTGCGGCGTTCAGGAAAGGGCTGGAGCAGACGGCGCGGCAGGCGATGATCGACCGGATCACCGTGGCGGCGACACTGGAAGAGACCGTCCTTGCGGTGAGGAAGGGGGTTGCGGTCGTCCACTGGTGCGGGTCAAAGGAGTGTGCGGAAGAGATCGAGGCGGCGGTGGATGCAAGCATCCTCGGGTCCGACATCCGGTCGGACCTGATCACCGTCTCTCGCGGTCCGTGCATCGCCTGCGGCGGAGACGGCACGTCCACCCTGGTTGCCCGGACCTACTGATCAGCAGGACGGGCAGGTATACTCCCGGGGGTGCTCGGGGGACGATATGTCTCCCGATATAGCCGCTTTTCCCCCGGAGAAGAATATCCTGCCACATTTCGAGCATCTCTTCGGGAGCAGACGCTCCCAGCGGCTCATCGGAACTTCCAGCGTGAACTGCATCTTCTCCGCATCGGCGGGGTTGCACTGGGCGAGCTCCTCATACCGGGAGAGGACCTGCATGACCTGGAGCGGGTTTGCTCCCTCGTTGCAGAATCGCCTGAATATAAAAAATTGAAGGATCATCCACCCAAGGTCGGAGCGCTCGAGGGTCTCCTCGTACTCGCTGCAGACCCCTTCGTCTTCATCGAGAGAGTACCCGCAGAGGGGACAGCGCCCGCCCACGAGTTCGTCCAGGAAGACCTCTTCATGGCAGCCGGGACAGGTGGTGTGGGGGGTATGCATTCTGGAAGTCATGGTTGTGCTGGCCTCATACTTTTTACTCTTCCAGCGGCACGGGAGAGAGCCGCGTGCCGTTTGAAAGTATTCCACGCATTATGCGCGGTCTCTACAATTGCCCTGAGGTTTTACTACGTATTGCGCTCGTGGTGCTCTTATACGTGTCGAATGCGGTTATACGGATCCACTCTGGCGGCGCGTGCCGGCCGCTGCGGCGCATCGCTCGCCCACCCGCTCTCCGGCCGGAGCCGCACCCTTCTGCCGCCGCCCGCTCCCGGCGATCCGAATCCCGCGAAAAGGCAATATTTTCCGGATCTGGGCTTTTTTGGGGCCGCCCGGAGTACATTTTTATAGATTGGCGGGGCACTCTGCGCGCATGGCATCCCCGGCGGCATCTGAAGTCTATATCATCGACGCATCGGATCGTGACCACGCCATCGAGGCGCTCTGGCGCGAGGTCGGCTTTCCCTCCCTCGATGGAAAGGATATCGCGGTCAAGGCGAACTTCAACAGCGACGACCCGTTCCCCGCGACGACGCATCCCGATACCCTGGGGGCCATCTTCGGCCAGCTCCTCGATGCCGGCGCCCGGACGATCCGCCTCGGGGAACGGAGCGGTATGGGGGAGACCCGTGCGGTCTTGAGGAACCGGGGGGCCGTCGACGTCGCTGCCCGGGCAGGGGCGGATGTGGTGGCGCTCGACGATCTCCCCCGTGAAGGGTGGGAGGCGGTTCCGGGAGACGGCCTTCACTGGAGAGAGGGGTTCCTGATCGCCCGGCTCTTTTGGGATGCCGATGTGGTGGTCCAGACCTGCTGCCTGAAGACTCACCGCTTCGGCGGGCACGTCTCGCTCTCGCTGAAGAACCCTGTCGGGGCCGTGGCGGAGAAGAACCCCGGGGGCGGCTACAACTACATGATGGAGCTGCATGCATCGCCGCACCAGCGCCGGATGATCGCCGAGGTCAACCGGTTCTTCCCCTGCGCTCTCTCGGTCGTGGATGCGGCGGAGGGGTTCTCGACCGGGGGCCCCGAGCGCGGCCACCGTATCGCTCCCGGCGTCATACTCGCGAGCACCGACCGGGTCGCCCTCGACGCCGCCGCTGTCGCCCTCCTCCGCCTGTACGGTTCGACGCCGGATGTGATGCGGGGCCGCATATTTGCAATGGACCAGATCGCCCGGGCGGCGGAGCTCGGCGTCGGTGTCCGGTCGGCGCAGGACCTCAGGCTCGTCGCGCTCGATGCGGAGAGCAAGGAGACCGCCTTCGACATGCGGCGGATCCTGGACGGGGCCGGCTAAAGACCGAGCAGGATGCGCAGGCCGATGCCGATCAGGATCGCCCCGCCGAGGACCTCGACCTTCTGCCCGAAGGCCCGGCCAAGCGTACTCCCTATCAGGACGCCGGCAGCGGAGAGGGCAAATGTCACGATGCCGATAACGACCGCAGGCCAGAGGACCGGCGTCCCCAGAACGGCAAACGTGACGCCGACGGCGAACGCATCGATGCTGGTCGCGACCGCGAGCAGGAGAAGGGTCGCTATGCCCACGGTGGCGAGCTGCACGGCCTCGCCGTCTCCCCGCACCGCTCCGGCGATCATCCTGCCGCCGACCAGGGCGAGCAGCAGGAAGGCTATCCAGCGGTCGTAGGTGCCGACGAAGGAGGCGAGGCCTGCCCCGCCGAGCCACCCGAGCACCGGCATCCCCGCCTGGAACCCGCCAAAGAGCGCCCCGACGACGAGGGCGTACCTGAACCGGGCCTCCCGCACGGTGGTGCCGCCGCTCGCGGCAACGGCAAATGCATCCATGGCAAGGCCGACGGCGATGAGGAGGGTTGTCGCGAACTCCATATCTCCTGTACATGAAGGTGCGATGCCGGATAACCGTATGGCCCGGCGGTTGTTATAAGACGCGGGAGTGCCCTACGATACGGTGATACAGATGAGCACACAGAAGATCGGCCTCATCCAGACGGCGGTGGGGGACGACCTCGACCGCAACCTGGCCCACGCCCTTGCCCTGACGAAACAGGCGATAGCGGCGGGTGCCCGGGTCATCTGCCTGCAGGAGCTCTACCGGACCCCCTACTTCCCGCAGTACGAGGGAAGGGACGCATCTTTCTACGCCGAGACCATACCGGGAGCCTCGACCGATGCGTTCTCGGCGCTTGCCCGGGAGCACGGCGTCGTGATCGTCGTGCCGCTCTACGAGCGGACGGCGGACGGCGAGTTCTACAACACGGCGGTCGTCGTCGACGCGGACGGGCACCTCCTCCCCCCCTACCGGAAGGTGCACATCCCCTACGACCCCCTCTTCTACGAGAAGACCTACTTCCGGCCGGGGGACCGTTACCGGGTCTACGATACCCGCTACGGCCGGATTGCCGTTCTCATCTGTTACGACCAATGGTTCCCGGAGGCCGCGAGGGCTGTTGCTCTGCAGGGCGCAGAGATCGTATTCTACCCGACCGCCATCGGCCGGATTGCGGGCGAGGAGGAGCCGCCCGAGGGCGACTGGCGCGATGCCTGGGAGACGGTGCAGCGGGGCCACGCGATAGCAAACAGCGTCCACGTCGCCGCCGTCAACCGCGTGGGCAGCGAGGGCGATATCCGGTTCTTCGGGAGCTCGTTCGTCGCCGACGCCTTCGGAAACGTCCTTGCCCGGGCGGGGGAGACCGCCGAGGAGGTCCTCGTCGTTGAGGTCGACCTTGCCGGAAACGAGGCCGTCCGGGAGGGGTGGGGGTTCTTCCGGAACCGGCGGCCGGAGACCTACGGGGCGATCACCCGGCGGTTCCTGCCGGCAAAGACACCGCAGGCGCTCGGCTACCGCATGCCGGCGGAGTGGGAGCCGCACGATGCCGTCTGGCTCTCCTGGCCCCACGACCGCGAGACGTTCTCCGACCTTGCAGCGGTGGAAAGAGCTTACGTCGCGATCATCGCGGCGCTCCGCGGGTCCGAGACCGTCGACCTGCTCGTCACGAGCGATATGATGCGCACCCGAATCAAGGCGATGCTCGAGGAGGAGGGCGCCGATACCGGGCACGTCAGGTTCCACATCGCCGAATACGCCGACGTCTGGTTCCGCGACTACGGCCCGACGTTCGTGGTCGACCGAAGGACCGGTGGTCTTGCGATGGTGAACTGGACGTTCAACGCCTGGGGGGAGAAGTACCCGGAGTTGATGGGCGATACCCGGATACCGCTCATCATGAACCGGGAGATGAACCTCCCCCTCTTTACGCCCGGCATCGTCATGGAGGGGGGTTCGATCGATCCGAACGGGCGCGGCACGGTGCTCACGACGGAGGCCTGCCTCTTGAACCCGAACCGGAACCCGCACCTCTCCCGCGAGGAGATAGAGGCCTACCTGGAGGCGTACCTCGACGCCGGCCACGTCATATGGCTCAAGCAGGGTATCGCCGGCGACGATACCGACGGCCACATCGACGACGTCGCCCGGTTCGTGGGCCCGACGACGGTCCTCTGCGCCCTCGAGGAGAACGAGGACGACGAGAACTACGCGGTCCTGCAGGAGAACTACGCTATCCTCCGGGCGTCGACCGACCAGGACGGCAACCCCCTGACGGTCATACCGCTCCCGATGCCGGGGGCGGTCGACGGCGAGGATCGCCTGCCGGCAAGTTACGCGAACTTCTACATCGGGAACACCGTCGTGCTGGTGCCGGTCTTTGGCCACCCCAACGACGAGACTGCTCTTGCCCGGATTCGGCAGGCCTTCCCGGACCGCGAGGTCGTCGGTATCGACTGCACGGCCATGGTCGCGGGATTCGGCGCCATCCACTGCATCAGCCAGCAGCAGCCGTCGGTGCAGCGCCCCGAAAGCAAGTGAACGCGCCGCGTTCACCAGCCGTTGTAGTGGACCCGGTCCTCGCTGTAGCGGTCGACCGGCGGAGGGCGTGCGGCCGGGTGGCCGACGGTGACGAGGGCGAAGGGGATGACGGTGCCCGGGAGCGAAAAGAGGTTTGCAAACCCGAGCATCCGGTCGGCGTCCGGGTAGACGGCGGTCCAGACCGCCCCGAGACCGAGCGCATGGGCGGCGAGGAGGAGGTTTTGTGCCGCCGCGGCAGAGTCCTGTACCTGGAGGCCGGGGCTCTCCGGGGGGGCGAGGTCGGTAGAGATAAGAATCGCGAGCGGCGGAGGAGGAGAGACTCTCGCGTAGAGGCCGATCATCGGTATGCGGGCGAGGATCCGGGGGTCGTCGATGACGACGAAGTGCCAGGGCGGTCTGTCGCCGGCAAACGGAGCCTGCATCGCGGCCGCGAGGAGTCTTCGCACGGTCTCCCCGGGGACCGGGCCTGCCGTGTACTCCCGCACGCTCCGCCGGGTCATGATCGCTTCGAGGGCATCCATCAGGCTACCCTCGCATCAATCATTCCCGGGAACGGGCCTTCCCACCGGCATCAGGTAAAGCGGTGTCGCGTTCTTTGGGAGCATGAGGATCTCTTCGACCCGGTCATCGTCGAACGCCCCGATGGCGACCGTGCCGAGGTTGAGCGCCGCCGCCTGGAGGTAGACGTTCTCTGCGGCGTGCCCGGCTTCCATGGCGACGTAGCGCGTACCGCGCTCGCCGTACTTCGCGGTCGTCCTCTCCGGGACAGCGGCGATGACGAGGGTTGCCGGGGCATCGCCTACGGAGGCCTGGTCGACGGCCGCCGCCTGGAGGTCGGCCCGCCGGTCCCCGCCGCCGATGCGGACGAGCAGGTGTCCATCGGGCCGGTAGCGGTAGACCCCCGCCTCGAGGTCGACGACGCTGCCTGCAACGACGTAGACCTCCAGGGGGTAGAGGGCGCCGGCGGAGGGAGTTGTCCGGTAACCCCGGTCGTTCGTGATCCCCTGCGCCGCCCAGAGTACCTGCCCGACGTCGGCAAGCATGAGCGGCACTTCGGCGTAGATCCGGGCGGAACGCCGCTTCCAAAGCGCCTCCTCGACCGAGACGCCGCCCTCTGAGCGGGGGGCCGGGAGGATGACGGCATCGTCCGGCGGTGCCGGAGTGCTGTTCTTGCCCGGCAAGAGGAGATTGCCGGCACATCCCGCGGCAAGCACCGCCGCGAGCAGCAGGCCGATGGAGAGGATCTCTGGATCCATGGCACATGGGGGGTGCCCGGGCAGATGAAGGTATCGGAGCGCCTCCGCACCCCGGGCCGCAGGAAGCCTGCCATAGGCGCCGGAGCTCCGGGATACGCCGGCGCAGCCGACTATCTCTTCTTCCTCCCCCTCGCGGACGAGAAGGGGAACTTCACCAGGTCGCGGAGACCTCCCGCCGGGGAGAAGTTCCGCATGTCCCGCCGGACCCCTGCGATGAGTGCGTCGACGACCTCCTGCTCCTTTGCCTCCCCCTCCTCCTGCACAGCGGCCAGGCGGTGCAGGGAGTAGAGACCGAGGATGAAGGCAAAGAGGAAGAAGAACTCCCACTGCCGCAGGTCAAGGGTGACAAAGACGAGTTCCCGCACCGGGCTCTTCCAGATCAACGTCCATAGGAGTTCACGCTCGGCAAAGAAGTCCACGAAGAGGCCGCCGAGTATCGGGGCAATCCCGGCGGCGACCGAGTTCGTGAAGGTGCTCGCCGCGAGGTAACCGGTCGCCTGGCCTCTCGGCGCCATCTTCAGGCTTATGTTTCCGGACGCAAGCGATACCCCCGCAAGCGATACCCCCATCAGTATGTGGATGAGGACGAGCAGCGGGTAGGTCAGGATGTAGACGTCGGGGAGCGTGACGAACATCCACGCGAAGATCGCGAGCATGAAGAGCGGACCGCTCACGGCGAGGACCGATTTGTTGGAGTAGCGGTCGGAGATCCGGCCCCAGGACCGGTAGAAGACGATGTTCATGATCTGGCTCCCGACGCCGAGGGCGACGACGACCGATATATCGAGGCCTATCGTCTGCAGCATGTAGACCGTGAAGAACGGCGCGGCAAGGTTGACGGCGAAGTTCCAAGAACCGAGGAATATGATGAGGTTCTTGAAGTTGACGTCCGTAAACGGCTTTTTGATGGTGGCAAGCAGGCCGTCCTCCTCGTCGGCGGCAACCATCCGGGGCTCGGGCGTGCGGGCAAGGAGGGTGATGCCGAAGAGGCCGGCGACGAGCCCGGAGAGGAAGAGGGCGGAGTAGCCGTAGGCCGCAAGGTCCGGAAAGACGGTCTTCCAGGAGTCGATGAAGAACCCGGCGGCAAGGCTGATGACGAGCGCAAGCGCCGTCGAGAGGGTCAGCCTCCGGGAGAAGAAGGCCCCGAGCCGGTCCTGGGGTATCAGGTCCCGCATCCAGGAGTTCCAGCCGCAGTGCGAGATTGCCGAAAACGATGCGTAGAGGGCGATCGACGCGATGAGAACGAAGATTCCCTGCTCCGGCGAGAAGAAGAACGGTATCAGGACGATGGGCAGCCAGCAGAGGCGGGCGGCAAGCGAGGCCGCGACGACCACCAGCCTCCGTTTCTGGACCCGGTCGACGACGTAGATAGCGGGCATCTGCAGGAGTTCGGCAAGCGGCGGTATGGCGGCAAGCAGCCCGATGACGGTGTTGGATGCCCCGAGCTGGAGGGCGAAGGCTACGAGGAAGATGCCGCCGGTCAGGGTCACCATTGCCTGGGTGGCAAGGCCGTCCCTGATGACGAGTTTCAGACCGCGCCGGATCTCCTCGTCCGTCAGGCTCTCTTTCGTCTCAAAGACCATGGTTTCCCGGATATCCTGTTCTTGTGCTCACGGGACTCTTCACCTCGAAGGGCCGGCCGGCGCAGGGCTTGCCGTGACTCCGGCACGGCAGCCGATCCTGCACCGGGCGCCCTTTTCTGAGTCCCCACTATATAAAAATAAAATTATATTAATCTGTTTAAATGGATCCGGCGGCCGGCCGGGGTCTTACGGCAGGTCTCCCGGCATGACGGCGGTCGTCTCCGAAGAAAACCTCCCCCTCAGCTCCCCGAAGACCACGGCACCCTGAAGTCGGGATAGAGCGTCAGGCCGCCATCGACGTAGAGTGTCTGCCCGGTGATGTAGGCCGCTTCATCGGATGCGAGGAACGCAAAGACCGCGGCGACCTCCTCCGGCAGACCGGCGCGGCCTACCGGGATGTGCTTCTCCACCTCCGCCCTCCTGGCGGGGTCGTCCATCCACTCCCGGTTCATCGGGGTTGCGATGGCGCCGGGGGCGACCGTGTTGACCCGGATGCCCTGCCCGGCGTACTCGAGCGCAAGCGTTCTCGAGAGGGCCGCGAGTCCCGCCTTGCTCGCGACGTAGGGGGCGTAATACGGTTTCGGGATGGTCTCGTGGACCGATGTGGTGTTGAGTACGACGCCCCCGCCCCCGCGGTCGAGGAAGTGCCGCACGGCCTCGCGGGCGCAGAGGAACGCACCCCGGAGGTTCACCGCGAGGACCCGGTCGTAGGCGTCCATATCCGTCTCGTGGGCGGGGCTCGCGATCTGAACCCCCGCGTTGTTGACCAGGATGTCGAGCCTCCCCCATGCGCCGAGGACCTCGCGGAATATCCGTTTGACGTCCTCCTCGTGCGCGACGTCCCCCTGGACCAGCATCTCCCCGCATCCCTTCCCGCGGATGATGCTGCAGGTCTTCCTCGCCTCTTCAAGCGTTATCTCCGCCTCGGTCTCGCTCGCGTAGTAGTTGATGGCGACGTTTGCGCCTTCGTCCGCGAACCGGATCGCCGTCGCCCGGCCGATGCCGGTCGAGCCGCCGGTGACGAGGACGTTCTTTCCTTCAAACCGTCTCATTATTCGATCGCCCCTCGTAGGTCCGGGTCCGGTTGCCGTCCGGCTTTTAGATGCCGCAGGCCGATCCTTTGCATCCGGATGCCTGCGGGGGGTGCCGGACGTCCTGCCCGTTCCGGGCTCCCTGTGTTCGAGGGGATTATGAAGTTTTTCCAGGGCGAGAAGGGATCCCCGGCCGGATGGTTGCACCCCTCCGTTGTGCGTTCTCGCGAAACGACTGAAAAGTCGTAAATAGCCACTGTGCGATACCATTACAACCAGATCTCGCCGGACATTACCGGAACCGGCTCCGGTGTTCGGGCAGGGTCAGGGGGCAGGTGCGCGTCATGACGGGAGCAGGTGACGGAGAGTTGCGATTTCTTGTCGTTGAGGACGACGGTATCATCGCGTTCGACATCGTGAGCCGCCTCAAGGAGCTCGGTTGCGGAGACGTTTCGGTGGCGGCGACGGGTGCGGCTGCGATTCGCCAGGCGGAGCGGCTGCAGCCGCACCTGATCTTTATGGACATCGCTCTCAAAGGCGGCATGGACGGCATCGAAGCGGCGGAGGTCATCCGTGACCGCTTCGGCATCCCTATCGTCTACGTCACCGCCCACTCGGACCCGGCCGTCAGGAACCGGGCAATGGCGACGTCTCCTGCCGGGTACATCGTAAAACCGTTCACCACCGCGGACCTGGTCTGCGCGATCAGGTCTGCCCTTCGGACTCCGTAGCCTCCGGGGAGGCTACGAGCATATCCTCTTCCCCAAAGGTGACCGTCACCGTCGTGCCACCGCTCCATTCGACTGCAACGTGCCCCTTCAGGTACTCCTCGACGAGGAGCCGGACGGTGGGGAGGCCGGGAGCGGCGGTTGCGGTTATGTGCATCTCCTCGGAGATGCCCACCCCGGTGTCCCGGACGGTGACGGTGTACCTGCCCGCCCGGCTACGGTCGATCGTCACCTCCATCGTCCCGGTCATCCCGTCCGGGAAGGCATGCTGAATGACATTGACGACAAGTTCGGTGAGGAGAAACCCGATGAACTGTGCAAGTTCCAGGTGCATCTCGATTCCCGGGGCGCGCACCTTCCACGCAATCTTCTCCGGCGGCACGCCGTAACTGCCGAGGAGGGTGCCGGTCAGGCGGGTCAGGTACTCCTCCATCCGGACCCGATCGGGATACTGCGACCGATAGAGGTCTTCGTGGGCGAGGGCGAGCGAGAGGATCTGCAGCTCCGTCGCCCGGATCGCTCTTCTGGCGGCAGGGTCGGTGAGGCAGGTCGTCTGCAGGTGCAGGATGCTTGAGACCACCTGGAGGGTATTGCGCAGCCGGTGGTGGATCGCGTTGATCAGCGCTTCCTTCTCCTCCAGGGCTTTCTCCAGATCCTGCGCCGCTTCGACCTCCCGGGTGACGTCCTCGAGAATGGCGGTCACGCCCGGCGACCCATCCTCGAAGACCACCGGGACGAACGTTGCATGAAACTGCACCGTGCGTCCGTCGGCCTTCCAGGGGATCTCGCACTTGACCTCCTGCCCCCGGAGCGCGACCCGGGCCCTCTCCCCGATCTCCGGCGGAGGGAGGCGATCCGGAGGGAATGCCCCGATCTGCCGGCCGACGAGTTCGGTCCTGTCGAGACGGAGGAGGGCCTGGAACGCATCATTGGCGAGCACGACCCGCAGGTTCCGGTCGAGCACCACGATCAGGTCTGAGGTCAGCCCGAGGAGTGCGGAGACCGGTACCCGGTGCGCGAGGGTGTAGAGCTTCGCCGCCGCAACCCTGCGCAGGTCTACCTGGCCTGCAGCATAGAGCATGCTCAGGTACTTCGCGGTCACGTTTCTCCCGATGTTGAGTCTCCGGGAGATCTCAAGGATGCTGAGGCCCAGGGGCTCCTGGCGAAGGAGCATCTTGATCTCCTCGAGTTCTGAAATCTCGTCAGGCATGCAGGTACCTACTCCTCTATACCAACTCTACTATCATAGAGATTGCCAGTGACGGGCGGCGGCCCGGGTAAGGGCGGGAGTTCCGGGATTCTTGCTGTTGGACAGGCATTTTCCGGCGGTCTTTCGATTCGATCGCTTCGCAGGAGTATCGGTTCGTAAGCAATATATGTTACACCAAGCATACCTGCAACCATATGCATGCACATGAGCATGCAGATACGCGGGCGGATCTCACCTGAACGGATCTTCCCGGTATCCCGGAAGTCCGGCCGGGGTTTGCACCCCCGGCTACAGCCACCGACGACAGCGTGGCAGGCCGGATACATCGCCCTGCCGGGAGAGGCATCCCCGGTATCGCTGCGGTATACGACCGCCCTGACCGGGCGAAAATCCGCCCGACACCTGTCTGCCGGCGCACCGTTTCCGGAAAGAACTGGTGAAGAGGCATGATCTGTTTGAAAGACGCGTCGGAGCCCTCCGGTACCGGTACCTTTGGTGCCGGTGGAGAATACGGGGCGGGCCCGGATTGGGTGCGCCTGCCGGGACGTGCCGCGGGTGGAAGCGTCAACTCCGGCATGATCCCTGTCGGCATCTGTGGGCGCGGGCTTTCAACAATCCTTTTCATGACCGCTGCTATCCGGGAGGTTCTCCTGGGCCACACGAAAGGCAGGGATGCCTGAGAGGGGGAAAAACGGTGCCTGTCCCGTTGAAACCGGACGCCTCCTCTATCTGCGAGATTGCAGGAGGTTTCCGGGACAGAGCCGGTAGAGGTGGCCGGCAGCGGGCGTCGGGCGGATTTTCGCCCGGTCGAACCGATCGGAGGCAGATCGCCGGGTTCCTCCGAATGTATATGGAGCTCCTCGACAGTGCGGCGGCGATCGTTTCCGGGACCGTCGCAGGAGGCGCCCGGGTTTACGTCTTCCTCCAGCGACTGGGAAAAGCAGTCGGGGTGGGCCGGGTCTGCCTCGCCGGCGTCGAGTACAGGCCAAAAGCCGGAGAAGTCCGCTTACGCATCCTGTGTGAATGGACTGCCGGCGGAATCGCCGGCAAAGAGGAGGGCGGTCAATCCGTTGCGTACCAGCCCCTCCCTCCCGGATGGGCGAAGCGGCTTATGGCGGGGTTCCCGGTTCATGGGCGCTTTCCGGCCTCACCCGGTTCGGTCCTGATGGTCCCCGTCTTCTGCGGGTCCGAACTCCGGGGCATCCTGGAGTTTCGGAGTCGCGTGGCGCGACGGGGGTGGCGCCGATCCGATGTCGGCACCCTGAAGGCAGTCGCCGGCATTCTCGGTTCGGTCATGGCGGGTTCCGGGGCGCCGCATGCCGTTGGGGCCTGCAGCTGCGCCGTCGTCGACGATCCGACCGTTCCCTTCTGCAGGCTCTCGCCTGACGGAGCGATCGCGTATGCCAGCGACTCGTTCTGCGCCCTCTTCTACCGAGCGCGCGACGACGTGATCGGGATATCCGTTTCCGCCCTTTTTTCACCGGAAATTATGAAAAAACTGCCGAATGTTGCCGGTTTTATGGTGACCCCCGAGTTCCGGGCCCCCGGAGCGGACGGCGGCAAACATTGCTGCCGCAGCGTATGCCGGACGCTCCTCGACGATAGGGGCGCCGTCTGCGGGTACCGGGTGTTCGGTTGCAAGAGTACCGAATTCAAGCAGCAGGAGGTCCGGAGTGTCGGGACGGACGACCGGATGTTTACTCTCCTGGCCGAAGCCGTCTACGATGCGGTCGTCGTCCTGGACAGATCGGCCAGGATCACCTACTGGAACCGGGCCGCCGAGGATCTCTTCGGGTACACGGCGGATGAAGTTGTCGGGCACGATGCAGGGCAGCTGTTCTCGCCCGAGCACGTTCACCTCCTGTACCTTGAGAGTTTCAAGCATGCCGTGGCGGCTGCGGCGGAGGGTGTCGTCCGCCTGCGTTTCCCCGACGTCTCGCTCGTCCGAAAAGGGGGTGCCGTGTTCCCGGCGGCGCTTTCGATAGCCGCGGTGCTGACGAGGGGCGCGTGGTTCGGCATCGGGGTCGTCCGCGACACCACCGCAGAGAAGATACGGGAGCAGGCGATCCTCACGGAAGCGGAGCGGATCGGGACGCTGCTACGGATAGCGGCACGGCTGAACGGCGGCGTCCCGTTCGACGCTGCACTCGATCTGCTCTGCGAGGAGACGGCCCGGGCGCTCCGGGTTTCTGGCGCGGTTATCTACCTCTACGACCTTCCTGGCGACCTGCTCGCGCCGGCCCGGTCGTTCGGTGTGCCCGAGGAGGTACGGAAGTCCCTGCCGCCCATCCCGCAGGCACTCTACGAGCGAGAGGTCGAACGACAGGGATCGGCTTTTGTCATCCCGGACAAAAGGCCCTGGACGGACGTGGCGTCCGGAAAAAAAATGCCGGGGAACCCCCTTCGACCGCTCGCCTCCGCAGCAATCCTCCATGGACGGACCCTGATCGGGGCCCTGAACGTGATGACGCTCGACACCCCGCGCAGCCTCTCCCCGGAGGAGCTCACGCTCCTGAAAGGGATTGCAGACCTGGCTGCGCTTGCAATCGCCGACATCCGCTTTTCCGCGGAGCGGGCAGGGCATGAACACCAGTTGCAGGCGTTGCTGGATGAAAAGACGGCCCTGTTGAAGGAAGTTCACCATCGGGTGAAGAACAACATGCAGGTGATTGCAAGCCTTCTCTCCCTGCAGGGCCGCCTGACAGAGAATGCCGTGGCTCGTGCATGCATCCGGGAGAGCGAGAACCGGGTGAAGTCTCTGGCGCTCGCCCATGAGAACTTCTACCGGTCGGAGTCGATCGCCGCCGTCGATGCAGGCGACTATCTGCTCCGGCTCGTAAACGACCTGCTCCGGCTCTACGCCCCGCCGGTGCATGTGTCGGTCGATGTTGAGACGGAGAAGGGGCTCGTCCTCCCCGGAGACGTGGCGATCCCGCTCGGCCTCCTCCTCAACGAGCTCGTCTCCAACTCTCTCAGGCATGGGTTTGCCGGTCGGTCCGAAGGGGTGATCGCGATCCGGATCGTCCGGGCGACGAACCGCCGCCTCACCATCGAGTACCGGGACGACGGCGTCGGCATACCCGGTGAATTCGCCGCCCGGCCCCCGGCGACCCTGGGGCTGCAGCTCGTCCGGATCCTCGCGGCACAGCTCGAAGGAACCGTCACCTTCCGGAGGGGCGAGCCCGGGACGATCGTGGAGATCACTATCGGAGACGGCGCCGGCGAGGGGAGGATGAACCATGGATAGCCCGAGCGATACGATTGAGGGGCATACCGTCCTCCTCGCGGATCCCGATCCCCTCACCGCTGCAACGCTCTCCCTCCGGCTGCAGGAGCTGGGATACGCGGTTGTGGGTGCGGCAGCGAAGAGCGACGGCGCCCTGGTGGCAGCAGCCGCATTCCGGCCGGATGTCGTCATCATTAGCGCCGATCTCCCCGGTCCCGGGAGCCCCCGGGAGACGGCTCTCGGGATCCGGGACGGGCTCGGCATCCCCATCCTCGTTACGGCCGCACACCCTGTAGACACGCTCTCCCCGGACGGGGAGGAGGGGCTCTCGCCGCAGGAGATCCTCGTCGGGCTCTTCGGCCCGGACGACCTTGCCTGCGCGATCGAGGCCGTTATCGCCCGCCATCGGGCCCGGCACCCGTGCCGGGAATGGGTCGAGGCGTTCAGGCAGGCCGCCGAGATCGTGCCGGGTTTCATCATGCTCCTCGGCACGGATCGCCACATCAGGTTCGTCAACCTGTCCGGAGCGGCCATGGCCGGACGCCCCCGCGACGCGCTTATCGGACTGGATGCCGTCGGGACGGCCCTGCCGTTGTCCGATCGGGACGGCGGCGACCTTCGGCGGCGTTTCGACGAGGAGCAGGAGTTCCGCGTTGCCGCCGACTGCATACCTATCGGCAGGTGCCGTTTTTCCCTCCGGTGGACCTGCCAGCCGGTGCGGGATGGCCGGGGATGCTGTGCCGGCTGGGTCTGCTCCGGCACCGGAGAGGGCGACGGAGCCTCTCCGGATGCCTCCCTGCAGGCGGAGATTCTCCTGCGGTTTGAGAAGAATATGGAGCAGCTTGCAATCCTCAACGATCGGATTCGCAACCCGCTCCAGGTGATCGCCGCATTTGCCGAATTCGCGGACGACGACATTCGCGATAAGATCCTTCTTCAGGTGAAAGCGATCAACGAGACCGTCCGGCAGCTGGATAAGGGGTGGCTTGAATCGGCAACGATCCGGGAGTATCTCCGCAAGCATCACAGGATGGCGCTGTGAATGCGCCCCGGAGGCTGCACCGTCGAGCGATTCAGCGGGATCTCTCGATCACCTTCCGGACGAGCGCCCGCCGGTCCGGCCTCCCCGCCGTGAGCGCCTGGAACTTCTCCTCGTAGATCGGCCTCCTGACCGAGTAGAACGTCCCGAGTGCTATCGGGGCGTCGCGGTCGTAATCCCACTCACGGATCTTATCTAGAGCGCTCTCGAACCTGCCCGTCTCGACGTCGCCTTCCTGCATCTCGTAGGTGTGCTCGTTGTAGTAGTCGGTCAGGTTGAAGTAGGTCGCGCAGATCTGGAGGACGTCGACGAACGAGAACCCCCGGTGCAGTATCGCCTCCTTGAAGAGGTCTTTTAGGTGCCGGATCTTCTTCGTGTAGCCCCGGGCGATATGGGTGGCGCCGGCGGCGAGCATCAACTCGAGGGGGTTGATGGGGTGCTCCGAGATCCCGCCGGGCGTGGAGCGGCCGCGGAACCCAAACGGCGACGTGGGGGTGTACTGCCCGGTCGTCAGCCCGTAGACCCGGTTGTCGTGAACGATGACGGTGATGTCGCTGTTGCGTTTGGCCGCGAATATGAGGTGGTCGAGCCCTTCTGCGTAGATGTCGCCGTCCCCGACATGGCAGATGATCTTGAGGTCGGGGTTTGCAAGGCGCATGCCGGTGGCCGCCGGTATCGAACGCCCGTGAATGCCGTAAAATCCGTTGACGTTTAAGTAGTCGACCAGTTTCCCGTGGCACCCGATCCCGCCGAGGAGGACGAAGTTGTGGAGCGGTATCCCCTCCTCCTCCGATAATTCAGCGATCGCCGACTTCATCATGTGCTCTATCGCGAAGTTCCCGCACCCGGGGCACCAGGTGTTCGCTGCCGGACTGATGAGCCCGCCGGCCGGTCTCCCGGCAGATCGCTGCGGGCTCATGCGAGCACCTCCCGGAGGCGCGCTTCCAGTTCGTCGACCGCAAACGGCCGGCCGTCGTACTTCAGGACCGGCCGGCCGGGGTCGAACCCCTCCTGCCGGAGGAGGCGGGCAAGCTGTCCGGTGGCGTTGTTCTCGACGCAGACGACCTTTCCCGCCCCGATCATCGCCTCCTTCCAGGCACGGGCGGGGAACGGCGCAAAGACGAGCGGCTGGACGACCCTTGCCCCGAACCGTTCGGCGGCCTCGATGCATGCCCCCTTCTCCGAGCCCCAGCAGACGACCGTTGCGCCGGCGTTGCGGGGGCCGTAGATTTTCACCGTGGGGTAGGCCGCGAGTTCGGCCTTGAGGCTCTCGCCCTTCGCGAACCTCTTCTCCTGGAGAGCCGTGACGGCCCCGGCCTCTTCCGTGGTGAACCCGATCTCGTCGTGGGCATAGCTGTTCGCCCTGACGACGGCGCCCTCTCTTCCCGGGAACGCGAGCGGCGAGACTCCATCATCGGTCCGGGCATACCGCCGGTACTCCCCGGCCCCGTCCCAGAGAACGGGTTCCAGGTCGGGGTGCAGGGCGATCTTCTCGATATCGAACGAGTAGCCGCCCTCCGCGAGGGTCTTGTCGGTCAGGATGATCGAGGGCACCTGGTACTTCCAGGAGAGCATCAGGGCGGTCGACGACCAGGTGTAGGCCTCCTCGATGTCTCCCGGGGCGACGACGAACCGGGGGAACTCCCCCTGGCCCGCGTTCAGAACGAAGTGGAGGTCGGTCTGGGCGGTGTAGGTCGGCATCCCGGTGCTCGGGCCGGGGCGCTGCCCCATGACGATCGTCACGGGTATCTCCGCCATACCGGCAAACGAGAGGCCCTCGGTCATCAGGCAGAACCCGCCGCCCGATGTGCCGACCGCCGCCTTCTCGCCGGCGTAGGCAAGACCGAGCGCCATCAGTATGACGCTTATCTCGTTTTCCGGGTGGAGGACCTTGATCGAGAGGTCTTCGGCCTGCCCGGCAAGGAAGTGAAGGAGGTTTGACGTCGGTGTCATCGGGTAGGCGACGTAGGACTCAAGCCCGCCGTGGACGAGACCGAGCCCGGCGGCCTCGTTTCCCGTCATGATCGGGAGGGTCGGGGCATCGAGCGGTTCGACGGAGAAGGCGCTCTCCACGCCGTCGTATCCCCGGCCGGCGACCCTGAGGTTTGCTTCGAGGTGCTTTGCCGGGACGCTCTCGCGGAGGACGTCTCCGAGGACATCCCGGCCTATGCCCGCCACCCGGGCGAGGGCGCCGAGCATCGCGGAGTTCCCGGTGATCGGGGGCGCGTCCTCCTCCCTGACGATCGTATCGATCGGGAGGCCGTAGCCCTCGCCTTTCGTCACCTGCGAGGCGTCGTAGATGACGGTCGTGCCGCGGTGGATCCTCTGGCGGTGGTTCTCGATGCTGTTCTGGTCGAAGGCAAGGAGGACGTCGACCGGAGTGCGGTGCGCCCCTATCGGCCTTGCCGAGGCACGGATGATGGCGAAGTTGTGCCCGCCCCGGATGAGCGAGGGGTAATCGAAGTACATGTAGGTGCGGTAGCCGAGGCGGGAGAAGAGGCGGGCGATGGAGAGGCCAGCGGTATTGATCCCCTCTCCCGCCTTCCCGCCGATCAGCACGGAGTATTCACGCATGGTTATCAAATGTGCCTGGCCTGCCGGCGGATATATACGTTGTGCCGCCGGAACGCATGGCCCGGGAGGCTCCCCGGTGCGGCCTCACGGCGACCTCTCGCGTTGCCTTGCCGGGCAATTCCCGGCAACCCTCTGCCGGAACCTCGCGGGAGCCGACAGCAGGCATCCGCCACCTCACCGGACGACCGGCGACGCCGTCTCGTCGAAGGGGTTCGAGCGCATCGCAAGCGAGAAGAGGTAAGGGTAGTTCTTCTGGAGGTACTCCATGTAGGCGAGCCACTCCCGGGCGAGGAGACGGTATACCCGCTCGATATCCACGGTGAGGTGGCGGACGTCGCTTGCCGGAAGCCCGGCGAAGTCATCCCGGCGTTCGAGTTCTTCGGTCAGGTGGAAGACCGCCCTGAGGAGATCGGTGAAGGACTCGTGCTCCAG
>MPOY01000613.1 GCA_001896715.1 Methanoculleus sp. EBM-46 | reverse complement strand
TTAAATTCACCGGCCAGAGCGGGTTCGACCACCTTTTTGACTTTATCATCCCCAAGTCCCGTAACCAGCCAGAGCGCATCATCAAGACCATCAACAACCCGAGCAGGAACACTGCACAGGCAGTTGCATTCGCCTGGATTGATATAAAGGAAGCCCGCCCCCCTGATTCAAAAGCCTATGCCATCCTGAACGACAGTGAACGCCCGGTTCCTGGAAACGTTCTCGATGCGCTGAACAACTATGGCGTAAAAACGGTCTCATGGAACAACCGGGAGGCCGTTGTGAAAGAGCTGGCAACATAAACAACCGTCGCTCATCTCCGGTGATATCCGGGTGCCCGCGGCCGGCAAAGATCGAGAAAGGGCATTGCCGCACGAGATCGTCCGGGGACGACCCCCCGTCTCATGTACGTTATCTATCAAAATGTAACAAACTGATAGATAATGATAATAAGGAGTGAAACGATAACTGAAATTTAACCATGAAACTCCCCCGCACTCCAGAATACTCTCCGACAGATGTTGAAAAAGCCTGGGAGTATGCGGATACGAACGATGTAATCGACGCGGTCTTCAAATACAACAAAAAGTACCTGCACTGGGAAGAGCTGAAATGGCGCGAGCTCCCGGTAGACCCTCTCTACGTCTGGATACTGATGAAGACCTTCAGAGAGAGGAATATGAAATATGTACCGTTCGATGACCTCCAGTTAAAGTACAATCTTCTGGATGATTTCCTCGAAAATCTCCATTTTCTTGATAAATCAGCAGCGGGAAGCATCTCATCCGGCCTTGACTCACTGCCCCAGGATCGGAACCAGTTTGTCGTCAATTCTCTGATGGAGGAGGCGATTGCATCGAGCCAGCTCGAGGGGGCCGCCGTCACGAGGACGATTGCAAAAAAGATGCTCCGTGAGAAGAGGAAGCCCACCACCAAAGACGAGAGGATGATCCTGAATAACTACGCCACGATGAAGAGGATCACCCGGATAAAAGACGAAGATCTAACCCGGGAGCTGATTTTAGAGATCCATAAGACCATCACCAACGATACTCTCGAAGATCCCGGCGACGAAGGAAGGTTTCGGGATAACAACGAGATCAGGGTCTTTGATATGCGGGGCAACGTCCTGCACACGCCTCCTGATTTCGCGTTGATCGAGGAACTGATCGGGAAACTCTGTGCCTTTGCAAATAACGACGGCGGGCAGTTCATCCATCCCGTGATCAAAGGGATTATCCTGCATTTCCTGATCGGATACATCCACCCGTTCAACGACGGAAACGGTCGAACTGCACGGAGTATCTTTTACTGGTATATGCTCCGGAAGGATTACTGGCTGTTTGAGTATATGGCGGTATCGAGAGCGATAAAAGATACGAAGGGGCAATATAGTCGCGCATATCAGTATACCGAGAGCGATGAAAACGACCTCACGTATTTCATCCGCTACAATCTCACAGCGGTAAAAACCGCGGTCGGCAACATCCAGAGATACATCGAGAAGAAACAGAAAGAGAGCAAACAGGCGTTAGCCATCCTTCAGCAGAGTGAAGGGTTGAGTCTTCGTCAGGCAGAGATCACCAAATCCCTCATCAAAAAACCGGATAAACCGATTACGATCAAAGAGATCGCCGAGACATACCGCGTGGCTTACGCAACGGCAAGAAAGGATCTCTTCCATCTCGAAGAGCTGGGATACCTGGCAAAGCAGAGATCGGGCAAGGAGTACATCTTCATATTCAAGGGGTTGAAAGAATGACCTCTTTCGTCGAATC
>MPOY01000498.1 GCA_001896715.1 Methanoculleus sp. EBM-46 | reverse complement strand
GTCAGCCATGATGTGGATTACGAGAAAGAGCGTAAGCAAGTTGCGGCCGAACTGATGCAATTCCAGAAGGACCATCCGGAATTGGAAATATTGGGCTGTATTACATCACCCACAACTATCGATATGTGGGTGGCCAACCTCACACCCGAAAACGAGGCACTGAACGGCACCGTGATGCACGGCAGGACGGTTCTGGTTAACAGGAGCCCTGTTGATTATGGACTCAGGATGGCGAGAGAGCAGGCGTCGGGGGAACCGGGGACAAGTTGAGGCACAGAGACTCTATCCGGGGACATGAGTTTCCTCCGCCTCTCCTCCCCCAGCGCACTACGGACCCGGTGACCTGTAAGTGCAGGATTTGCCTTTAAATACTCCTAAACCATGAAAATGAGTGATTATATGTCCCCTTTGCAAGAAATCGCTTCCCTCCGGGCAAACCCATTCTTCCGACAGTTGAGACTGCTGCTCTTCTCACCCGATCGGTTTTTTGCAGAACGTTCGACCAGACCCGTCGACCTGAAGATTCCATCCCTGATCGTCTGCGGCCTATTCCTGGTTGAGATCGTCGGCAATTACGATACAATCATCGCGTACGCCCGAACGCTGGAGCTCGGCGACCCGTCCGCGCACCCGATCGTATACGTGGGCCTGGCTGCAACGGCGCTCTCACCGTTCCTGGCATGGGTATCGTACTCGGCGGTCTTCCACGGGGTATCATACCTGTACAAAGGCCGGGGCACGTTTCTCCGGACGCTGGCCTCTGTGGGATACGGGTGCGTGCCCCTGATCATCGGGGGCCTCCTCTACCTGGTCCTCTTTCAGTTCGCCTCCCTGCCGGTGCAGGACTATTTTGTTCCCGCTCGTGTGGCGGCGCATGCAACCGCCGTAGCGCTGGTCGATGCAGGGGTTGCGATTTTTGTTCTCCTCTGGTGCGGGTTCCTCTGGACCGCAGGTATGCGGCACGCACGAAGCCTCTCCACCCGTCAGGCACTGGTGACGGTCTTCGTTCCCGTGGGGCTGACGATCGGTGCAAAAACCGTATTGCTTCTGTGGAAACTGGTATCAGCCAGAGTGTATACAGGAGTATTATGAGTATGACAAGATCCGGTATGACCCTGAAGACGATAGGTATCCTCCTGCTGCTGATCGCGTGCATCCCCCCGGCAGCGGCCGCATCCGTCGTTCAACTGACAAACGATTCGGCATTCGATGCGTATCCCTTCTGGTCGCCGGACGGTTCCAGGATCGCCTACGTCTCATCCGACGGAGTTCATGCCGGCATCCGGGTGATGGGGCTCGACGGCCAGAACCCGGTACCGGTGACGGACGACCATTCGTGGAACCTCTTCACCGAGTTCGATCCCTGGTCGCCGGACGGGAAGAAACTCCTCTTCCTCTCCGACGATGGAGGAGGATTCGACCTCTGGACGATGAACCCGGACGGGACCGGGAAGGCGCGCCTGACCGAAGGCGGCCGCATCCTCCCCATTCCGGGGCTCTCCGGCTACGGGGCGGACTGGAGCGCCGATAGCGGACGGATCGTCTATACCTTCTGCCTCTTCGACAATTCGGCTGTCTGGAAGAGCCTCGTGGAGACCACCGCAGAAGGGTCGCCTGCGGTGAACCTCTCGGATGTCAGGAAGGATGCCGATATCTGGATCATGGATGCGGACGGCGGCAACAAGAAGCAGCTGACGACCGGCGGAGATGCACTTCTGCCCCTGTGGCAGCCGCACGGGGACAGGATCGCATACCTCTCGGATACCTCCGGGAAGAGCGAGATCTGGATCGTGCAGAGCGACGGAACGGGCAAGACACAGGTGACGTCCGGCGAAGGGGACGTATCCGGGTATTCCTGGTCCCCGGACGGCACCAGGATCGCCTGCGTCGTCGCGGCATCGCCGGGGACATTGCCGGAGTTCTCTCTCTGGGTTATCGAGAGCGACGGATCGGGTTCGGAGCAATTGACGACCGGAAACTGGGACAGAACACCGGTCTGGTCGCCGGACGGTGCCAGGATCGTCTTCCGGTCGGAGTCGCGGGACCGGAAGCTCTGGGTGATGGAGAGCGACGGCTCCGGCCTTGCACCCCTCGATCCTGACAACCCGGCATACATGATGCAGCAGTGGTCCCCCGACGGCAGGGCAATCGTCGTGAGCGACGGAAACGACCTGTATGCAATCCGGCTCGAAGATCCGGCGGCACCCGAATCGCCGGGATTTGGGGTAACTGCTGCAGCGGGTGCGCTGCTTCTCACTGCATGTCTGTTCAGGCTGCGAAAAGAGGAATGAGGGGAAAAGCGGGGATGTGCCGCATGATGGAGTGCGATGCGTTAATGGGTATCGCCGCTCACTCTCTCTTCCGTGCCCCTCGCAACGCCTCTGCATCCTCTACGGTCACCACGCGGATGGCACCGCCCTGGACCCCGCCGCCGGCATCGTCCATCCCGTCCTCGATCCAGCCCTCGATCTCCAGGTAGGCCGCCCGCAGCCCCTCGAGGACGTCCGGGTCGGCGTCCCAGAGGCCGCGTCCGTGCGCCTCGAGCAGCCGCCTCCCGATCTCCTCGAGCGCCCAGGGATTCTCGTCCGCGAAGAACTGCCGCATCTTTGCATCCAGGACGAACGTGCGGACGATGTCGTCGAAGATCCGATCATCCACCTCCTCGGTCGTTGCCTCCCACCCGTAGACAGTCCCCACCTG
>MPOY01000242.1 GCA_001896715.1 Methanoculleus sp. EBM-46 | reverse complement strand
GTTTCCATGAAGTTTTCCCGGCCGGCCCATCGATCCCCGCTGTCGAAATAAATTCTCCTGATAAGGCAGTATTTTTGAATAGTATTCGAAACGTCATGCCCGCGAGGTACGGCCATAGGCAAGCTTTATTATATTGGATATTCTCGATCTCTCAGAAGCTTCTCTCCGCCTCCTTAATTGTCATCCCATCTATTCAGGGGAGTTTATCGCCAGAACATGATATTTGGTGGCGATTCTCCTTATTTGCCCTGTCCCCGCTTCAGGCGGCCATCTGGAAAGTTATATATACCATATCCTTCTCTATGACCCCAGGCCCTGGTGCCAGGAACCCACCTCCTTTTCAGTCGTGCCGGTCTGGAAAGGGGTTACCCGCCTCCACCCGGCGGGTATTGACCTGGCCGGATACGGGTCTTGCGTTAGGGGTGTGTGCCTGATGTCCGGGCGGGTGCCGTATTGTACGTGGTGTGTGACCCTGCCGGGGTCCGGTGAGGGTAAGAACAGCGCTCAATCTATCGAAGTTACGGGTGTTCCTCCTTGCCGCAGGATATCCCGGGAGCAGAAAGCCTGCTCAACTTCGATCTTGTTGCTCGCACTCCGGGGGTGGCCGCCATGAGTATCCTTCTTGCCATCCTCCTGATCGGGCCGGTTGCCGGCAACGACGGTAATGGGGGAAGAGTCTCTTCTCTTATCGACACTCCGACAACCCCCCGTTCTGGGGTGCGGCTATCACAGCCGGCCGGTGCCGTCCGGACCCTGGTCGCGATGCCGGCCTACAACGAGGAGGCTGCAATCGCAAAGACGGTTCTCGGCGCACGGCAGCACGCGGATGCGGTCCTGGTCGTCGATGACGGCTCGAAGGACGAGACCGCCCGGATTGCCGGGGCGCTCGGGGCGATCGTCGTCCGGCACGAGGCGAACCGGGGCTACGGCGGGGCACTGCAGACGATCTTCGGCACTGCCCGGGGGATGGGTGCGGAGGAGCTCGTCATCATCGATGCCGATGGTCAGCACGACCCGGGGGAGATCCCGGGGCTGCTTGCCGAGCTACGGCGGGGCAACGACGTCGTCGCCCTCTCTGGGGTGAAATCCCCTGGCCCGGACGGTTTTGGAGCCTACGGGAAGAAGGTTATCGAGGCGATCCGGATCGGCGGGAACGGTACCTCCGATATCCTGGCCCAGATCCACGATCTCGCGGCCGCCGGGGTGCCGGCCGGGAGGACAGCGAACGACGAGCCCCGTTACCGCGGGGAGCGAATCGCTGTCGTGATCCCGGCCTATAATGAGGGGTTGGTCATCGGCTCCGTCGCCCTCCAGGCAAAACAACACGCTGATCGGGTCATCGTCATCGACGACGGTTCGAACGATCGAACCGCCGCGATCGCCCGGCTCGCCGATGCCGATGTCATCGAGATGCCGGAGAACGGGGGCAAGGCGAAGGCGATGATGGCCGGGTTTTCCCGGGCACGGGATCTCGGCTACGATCTTGTTGTAACGCTCGACGGCGACGGCCAGCACGATCCTGCTGAGATCCCGGCCGTGGCGGCCCCGGTGCTTGCCGGCGAGGCCGATCTTGCCATCGGCTCCCGGTTCCTTGACATCAAGGCTGATATTCCAAAGTATCGCATCGCCGGGCAGAAGGTTCTCAACAGCTTCACGAATATCTCGGTTGACGGCGGGGATTTCGTGACGACCGACTCGCAGTCGGGTTTCCGGGCGCTCTCCCGCCGGGCCCTTGAGAACCTGACCTTCGCATCGGAGGGCTACAACATCGAGTCGGATATGATCGCCCACTTCGCCCCCCTGGGTCTTGCGATGACCGAGGTCCCGATATCGGTGAGTTATGATGTTCCTAATAAGCACAAGATGAACCCGGTGAGCCACGGGTTCGGGGTGCTCGCCCGGATCGTGGGGCTGATCGGGTACCGCCGACCGCTGTTATCGTTCGGGATACCGGGTGTGGTTGTCACGCTCTTCGGGATCGGGGCGGAGATCTACACATTCTCGGAGTTCTACCGCACCGACCAGTTCCACTACATCGTCTTCACGGGGGGGTTCGCGGCGCTGATCCTCGGGTTGATGCTCGTGACGTCGGGGTTGATCTTGAACTCGCTGATGATGATTACGAAGGGGGCCGGCCCCTCAAAGGAGTCTATACCATGATTTCGATCGTCCTCGGCACCCGGCCCGAGACCATCAAGATGTCCCCGATCATTCGGGAATGCGAAACGCGAAACCTCGACTACTTCATCCTCCACTCCGGGCAGCACTACTCTTATGATATGGATCGGGCGTTTTTTGAGGATCTTGAACTGCCCGAGCCGAAGTATAACCTCGACGTCGGTTCCGGGACCCAGGCCGGCCAGACCGCAAAGATCATGACCGGTATCGAGGATATTCTGGTGAAGGAGTCCCCGGGTATTATTCTCGTTCAGGGCGACACCAACACTGTCATGACCGGGGCTCTTGCAGCCGCGAAGCTTCACATCAGGGTCGGTCATGTCGAGGCCGGCCTCAGGAGCTTCGACCGGACGATGCCCGAGGAGATCAACCGGGTGGTCGCGGACCATGTTTCGGATTATCTCTTCGCCCCCACGGAGACGGCACGGCAGTATCTCCTGAACGAGGGGATCGAGGAGAATAAGATCTGCGTAACCGGGAATACCATCGTCGATGCGGTCTTCCAGAACCGGGAGATCGCGAAGAAGGGGGCAGACATTCTCGACACCCTTGGCCTTGAGCCTCAGGGCTACTTCCTCGTCACTTCCCACCGGCAGGAGAACGTCGACAACCCCGAGAAGCTCAGGAGCATCATCGCGGGGCTTGAGGCGGTCCACCGGGAGTACTCGCTCCCCGTCATCTTCCCGATGCATCCCAGGACCCGGAAGATGGTCGAGCGATTCGGGGTCTCGCTCGATGGGATTTCTGTCATGAGCCCCGCCGGGTTCCTTGAATTCCTGCAGCTCGAGTCCAACGCCCGTCTCGTTCTGACCGACTCTGGCGGCGTCCAGGAGGAGACCTGCATTCTCGGGGTGCCCTGTGTCACCCTCCGGGAGAACACCGAGCGGCCGGAGACGATCGAGGTGGGGGGGAATGTTCTGGCTGGGACGGGGGCGGATAGAATTCTGGTGTCTGCCCGGGAGATGCTCTCCCGAACTGGGAGTTGGCAGAACTCCTATGGGGATGGTACAGCGGGCGGGATGATCGTCACGATCTGCAACGGCATATCTTCGCGAAGTAGTTGTACTCGTTAATCCGGTTAGATTAGATGCAGACTCAAAGGTTGTCCAGTAAGTCTAGAGGGGGGAGATAATGCTTATTAAACTACTACTTCTTTCAACTCTATGGGTATTGTTAATTTGGCAATTCTTAGGGTATCCGTTGATAATGGCAACGCGGTATAATAGTTCACGCCTCGTAAATAAAGACTATAGTTTTAAGCAGAGTGTTTCGATGATCGTTGCTACATATAATGAGATCACGACAATTGGAAACCGGCTCGAAAATTTGATTAAGTTAAATTATCCTAAAAAAATGTACGAAATCATTGTTGTGGACTCGGGCTCAACAGACAACACAAGGGACATTGTACATAACGTTATTCGAAACCTGAATGCAAATGATCCAAGCATAAGACTCATAACAGAAGAACAAAGAAATGGGAAATCGTCTGCCTTAAATTTGGGCATTAAATATTCAAGGGGGGACATAATTCTAGTTGTTGATGCGAACTCTACGTATGATGAAAACATACTGTATGAAATAATTCCGCACTTCAAAGACAACTCCATTGGTGCGGTGAGTGGCAGATATAACGTACAAAATCAAGATAGTAAAATACCCCAAGCAGAAGCTTTTTATTGGCAGATTGAAAATGCCACTTTTAAAGGTGAATCCTCCTTAGATTCTATATCTACTGTTATTGGAGGGATAAGTGCTTGGAGAAAGAATCTTGTAACTTTCAGTACCCAAGCAATCAGTGAAGATCTCGATATGACCATGACCCTGAGAAAAAAGGGTTATAAAATAAAATATGAACCTTATGCTGTAGTATATGAACCAGCTGCAGGTACGGTAGAAGATCAGATTCTACAGAGGAAAAGAACATGTCTCGGCACAATTCAATGTATGGTTAAGCACTGGAGAGATATACTAACTCCTAAAAATATGTACTTCAATTTTATATTCCCATCACATAAAATAATCCCTATGTTCTCCCCCTTCATCTTCATTCTGCTGACAATAACGTATCTGTTGGTTGAGAAAAATGCAGTAATCATTGCTCACTTACTAGTATGTGTAGGGTTATCGTTCATCTGCTATTTACTGCTGGTCAAGTATATTTCCGATGACTCTTCCAGAGCAAAACCAATGAGTCTAGACTCTATAATAAATATCGGGAAATATGTCCTTTTAAACGAGTATATCATCCTGTTGGCATGGTATAACTATGTGTTTAGCAACTATTCGGTACTATGGGAGAAACCGCAATCCACAAGGATAACCGAACTGGGGAGTGTACTCAATGAGTAAGATTTGGATCGACATGCAGGCTCCACCAGATGTGCAAATATTTAACCCCTTTATTAAGAATTTATTCAGTCCCGATAGTACTATAGTTACAGCACGTGATTACGCAGAAACCCTTGGTCTACTCAAGAATTTTGGAATCCAGCATCAGAAAATCGGGGATGAAAAATCAAAGAAACTGATCGACAAAGCCGTTCATACCGTCACCCGAACGTTTTCTTTGAGTGCTCATACAGAGCCTTTTGAGGCCTGCTTAACATTAGGGAATCTACATAGCATATATGTCTCACGGAGACGTGGGAAATTATGCATAAATTTCATGGATAACGAATTGGGGTTGTATGGGACTGTAAGCAAGAGAACACTATTTGACTGGATTGTTGTTAAAAGTCAGATCCTTCTGGTAGACTACGTTCTCATTCCTTCAGTATTTCCGAAAAACCCCCTCATTCTTGATGGGATGTCTGAAGATCGAATATTTACCTACGATGGGTATAAAGAAGATATTTATATCGCTAACTATCAGCCGAATGAACAGACTGGTGAGCAGATTCCCTTCGAAAAGTTTGTTGTTATCAGACCTGAGTCGTATGCAATATATAAAGATCACGTTGAAAGCCTAGTTCCAAAACTTATTGAATCTATGATTAAGAACGATATGAATATTGTATATTTACCCCGCATACAAGATGATATAGACCTAATTGGGAAATCTCTTAAAACTGGACATATATACATACCACCTCATCCCTTAAATGGCTTGGATCTCTGTTATTATGCCCAAGCAGTGCTAAGTGGTTCCGGCACTATAACTCGGGAGGCAGCCTGTATGGGAAAGACTGCAATCTCTTTCTTCCCAGGAAAAAACCAGTTGGCTGTCGACGCCTCACTCATTACTGAAGGGAGGCTGTTTTACTCAAGAGACCCCCATGATATCGTGAAGTATATCACTGACAGTGGCCCTGGAACTGTAGATTTTCAAAGATCAAATAGAGTACAGCAACAAGTGTTTGCCACAGTGAAGACAATCCTTAATCGTAATGGCATTTCGGAGATATAACAATGTATAGAGAAGATGTTTTTTTCAATATCCACAACTTAGTCAAGTTTAGAGTCCACTGTCCAAAGTATTCTGCATCTAATTTAATGCTGGGAAATCCGTTATCGAAATACAAATACTACAAAGAAGAAGATAAGAACCAAGAGGCAGACTTCGAAGTAGATGTGCGAAAAATAAGCGTCCCTAAAAACAAGTGGCATTGCCACTCATCAGGAAAGAATTACTACGGTGAGAATTACCTCTTCTGCAAGGGTTACAATTTTAAGCTTGTCAACTGGGACATTGAAATCGAGAATCTCAACAAAATAGATGATGGACCAGTTAAGATTACGGTTTTTGGAGATCCTCTGTCTTTGAGATGGATCTCGAATCTCATAGATTTCTTTATTCATAAACAACTCGTAGACCGAGATGCTGCTCTTGTT
>MPOY01000328.1 GCA_001896715.1 Methanoculleus sp. EBM-46 | reverse complement strand
GGGGTAGAGCCTGACCGGGCCGATGGTCCGGTAGGAGAAGAGGCTTTCGTAGGTCCGAACGAGCGTCCGGACATCCTGCTCGGAGATCCCGGTGAGGTGCGCGATATCGCCTATCTTGAGTTCTTTCTCGCTCATGGTGCCACCCTCCGCGCCCGCCCTCCCGCGAGCGGGAGCCCTTCCATACTTCTTTGTTCTCATCAGGTATAGGAGCGTAACGGATCGTGGGATTTTATCGTGCCGCCGCAAAAGTTACTGGTACCATGAACCGGGGAAGAGAAGGGGACGTCCCGGAAGGTACAACCGTCATCCGGAAGGCTGTGCGGTCTGTCCGCCTCCAGGTGCGGCCGGACGGGACCCTGCGGGTGGTCGCTCCTCCGTCGTTCGATGTCGGAGGATTTCTGCAGCGCAACGCGGCCTGGATCGATGAGCGGCGCGAGGAGTTCGACCGGATGGCCGCCGAAGGGCGCGGGAAGGAGGACCAACTCCTCCTGCACGGAAGGTTCTACCGCCCGGTCCCCGGCGCCCGATTTTCAATCGACGAGACCCGGGAGACCGTCGCGTTCCCGTCCGTCTCCGCCCTCAGGAGAGACCTCTCCGGTATGCTGAAGGAGGAGACTCTGGTCCGGCTCAAGACCTACCCGGATCTTACCGGCCCCTGGTCGGGGCGGATCGCGGTGAAACTCCAGACGACGCGGTGGGGGAGCTGCTCGTCGCTTGGCAACCTGAACATCAACCTTCGCGCCGTAGCCCTCCCCGATACCTTGCGGGAGTACATCGTCGTCCACGAGGCCGCCCACCTCCGCGAGCGGAACCATTCGAAACGTTTCTGGCTCCTCGTCGGCGACCGTTACCCCGGGTACCGGGCGGCGGAGAGCGAGCTCCGGCGCTACTGGGTCATCCTCGAACGGAACCGGATCTGGGGTTCTCTCCAGGACGTCGGGTGAGAGGTCCCGGCACTTTGCTACACGGTTTGAGACCGCCCTCAGGGGATCGAACCATCGACTTTCCTTCGCGCGAGCGAGCGGGTGCCGATAGCGATACGGTCTCTTGCGAAACGGGGAGGGCCTGGACCGGATGTGAGTGATGCCTTTTCGCGGCCTCGCATCTTCGTGAGCGACAGGTCCGGATCGTGCAGGCATACTCCGGTGTCCCCGATCCGCTGCGCGCAGACGAGGGCGGTCCGGCGCTCGAACAGGATTGGTTCAGGAGTACTTCCGCCAGAACATGGAGAGCTTGCGCGACTCCGCCCAGCGTTCGTCGAGTTGATCGATGATCGCGTTGATCCGCTGCACCTGCTGCCG
>MPOY01000327.1 GCA_001896715.1 Methanoculleus sp. EBM-46 | reverse complement strand
CGGACCGAGTACACGATCAAGCGGGGCAGGGTCGTCTCCCGGCGGGGCGAGTGCCTGGTCGACGGGAGCAACGCGACGTTCTGGGTGAGGGCGAAGGTCTCGGATGCCTACGATATGGGCAAAGACCCCGACTTTATAGAGAAGTTCGACCGCTACTACACGGTCCGGATGAGGAACTACCCGGTGCAGGAGGCATACCTGAACCGGAACCGGTGCATCGAGACGGAGGCGGCGATATGAGGGTCACGCTCGCGATGAAGCCCGCTGAGCGGTCGTTCATCCCCATCGAGGCGGAGGCGATCGTCCCGAAGAACTTCCTTGCCGGCACCGATATATCGGTCTGGCGGGGGAACCGCGAACTCAGGCTCGACGAGGTCTTCTCGGTCTCTGTGGAGGGCGACGCCGATCGGCCGGAGGATGTCGAGGTCGTCCTCTCGGGAGACGAGACATTCCGGTTGAAGAGGGTCGGGGAGTACATGGACGGCGGGAAGATCGTCGTCCTCGGCGGTATCGGTATGCACTGCGGCAACTTCATGAGCGGCGGCACGATCGAGATCCACGGGAACGCCGACGGCTGGCTCGGGCGGGAGATGGCGGGGGGAACCATCCTCTGCCGGGGCGACGCCGCCGATTACTGCGCGTCGGGGTATCGTGGAGGGCGGAAAGGCATGACCGGCGGGACCGTGGAGGTCTTCGGCCGCGCCGGCGATTTCCTCGCGGAGAGCCTCGCCGGCGGCACCGTGATCGTGCACGGCGGCGCCGGGGATATGGCCGGGTCGGAGATGCACGGCGGCACGCTCATCGTTCACGGGGACTGCAGCCGCCCGGCGGCGAACATGAAGGCCGGCTCCTGCTACGTCTACGGGACCGCGCACGGGATGCTCCCGACGTTTAAGAGGATCGGGGCGGTCCAGCATGATGGACGCACACTTATCCAGTTTACGGGTGATATTGCGAATCGGGGGAAAGGAAACCTTTTTGTAAAGGACTATCGATATCTGGATTGATGGTCAGGCACGCGTGCGGGTTCGATGCCCCGATTCACTGCAAGAGGTGCGGGCGACCGCTGGAGAGCAACGAACGTAAGGGCCTCTTCTGCCCGCACTGCGGAAGAAGGGTGAGCATCGTCTGCCCGGGTTGCGGGCGCCTCTGGTGATCAGACCCGGTTCTTCACCCACTCGGTGTATTGGGTTCTCAACTGCCGGATATCCTGTTCGGAGAGATCCTTCTTTCCTGTCCGGTGCAGGTAGGACTCAAGCTGCTCCACCACCCGTTCTGCATCTAAAAAGTCGTCGACATCCAGGTAGACCGGCGCACGCCCGACGTTGATCGCCTCGCCGCACATCGGGCAGAGCCTCCAGCGCTGGTAGCGGTCGACGTAGGTGAAGGTCCTGCAGCCCGGGCAACGGATGATAAGGTACATGATCAATGGGAGTGTGCGAGCGTGCGGATATATAATTATCCATACCGCTCTCTCTTCCGGCCGGCCTCACCGTAGGGGATACCCGCGCGCCACTGTCCGGCAACCCTCACCCCGGCCTTCGTGGGGGATACCCATACACTTCTGCCGGCCACTCCCACCCCGCCCGCGCCTCCTTAGGGATACCCGTATACCTCGCCGGCAGCCCCCACCCCACCCGCGCCTGCGGCGGGGGATATCCGGATACCTCGCCGGCATCCCCCGCCCCCGCCGGGTGGGGCAGTGCCCGGGCGTATATCAGGGGAGCAGCCGTGCCCGGGGTGTAGCCGGTGAGAAGCCGTGCACTGGACCGTGTGGATATCGCCACGGGGGGTGGGGCTGACGGGGAGGGGGAACTCATTCCCCCTCCCCTGTCTCTCACGCTCCAACCATCTTGCTTCTCTCCGGCAACCCCCACCCCACCCGCGCCTCCGATGATCGATGCCCTCGATCGCCGTAACCCTGCACAACCATTATGTGGGTGCCGGGGCATCCACCCCGTTTTGAGGAGAGGTACATGGCAGAGTCACCGGAACGGAGCAGCGAACTGCCCGGCATGGCAGAGTCATATTGGTTAGCCACATCGCCGGAGACGGCGTTTCCGCCCCTCGGCGGGGACGGGCAGGCGGACGTCACGGTGATCGGCGGAGGGATAGTGGGTGTCACCACGGCATTCCTGCTGAAACGGGCAGGGCTGACCGTCATCCTCGTCGATGCATACCGGATCGTCACGGGCACCACCGGCCACACGACGGCGAAGGTCACGTCGCTCCACCAGCTGATCTACGCCGATCTCATCGACCGGTTCGGGAGCACAAAGGCCCGGCAGTACGCGGATGCGAACCAGGCAGCGATCGAGACGGTTGCGTCCCTCGTCCGGGAGTATGCCATCCCGTGCAACTTCGAGCGAAAACCCGCCTATACTTTTGCGGAATCGGCGGACGACCGTGAGAAGGTTGCCACCGAGGCGGATGCGGCAAAGAGCCTCGGCCTGCCGGCCGCGTTCACCGAGGAAGTGCCGCTCCCCGTGGAGACCCACGGAGCGGTGCGGTTTGCCGACCAGGCGCAGTTCCACCCGCGAAACTACCTCCTGCTGCTCGCCGGGCACATCCCCGGAGAGGGAAGCGTCATATTTGAGATGACCCGCGCCGTGAGTATCGATGAGCAGGACGGCGGGGTGACGGTCAGGACCGACCGGGGTTTGCTTCGCTCCGACCATGCGGTCCTTGCCACGCACTACCCCATCTACGACATCCCCGGTGCATACTTCGCCCGGATGCAACCGTCGAAGTCCTATGCCCTGGGCCTCAGGATCGACGAACCCTTCCCGAACGGTATGTTCATCAACACCTCCGGCGCCGTCCACTCCTGGCGGTCACAACCCACCGCCGGCGGTGAGATCGCCATCGTCACCGGCGCGGAGCACGATACCGGGAAGGTGACCGATACCCGGGCATGCTATCGGAACCTCGAGGCGTATGCCCGGTCGGTCTACCCGGTCCGTTCCATCGACTACCACTGGTCGGCGCAGGACTACATGACGCCCGACGGCGTCCCCTACATCGGCCCGCTCGCCCCGGGGCATGGCCGCGTCTTCGTCGCCACGGGTTTTGGGAAGTGGGGGATGACCAACGGCACGGCGGCGGGGATGATCCTTGCCGACCTGATTCAGGATCGTACGAACCCCTGGGCGGAGGTCTTCGATCCTGCACGGTTCGGGAAAGGGCCTGCTCCTCCCGCATGGATCGGGGGGGCGCTCCAGTCTGCCGGGGAGACGGTCGAGACCGATACCGACCGCCTCACCCGGGAGGCCGCGACGATACCTCCCGGGGAGGGGAAGGTCATCGAGATCGGCGGGCGAAAGGTTGCCGTCTCCCGCGACGAGCATGGCGCGCTCCATACGCTGGACCCGACCTGCATGCACATGGGCTGCACCGTCGCCTGGAACAACGCGGAAAAGTCCTGGGACTGCCCCTGCCACGGCTCACGCTATGACGCCCTGGGAAAGGTGATCGAGAGCCCGACGGTGAAGGATCTTGCAAGGATAGAGATTGTGCGGAAGCGGGACTGAGGGGATGCACGGGGGGGGCGGTGCAGATCTGCTCTTCTCCCAACTTCTCCGGCGGTAGAGTGCATAAGGCTTAACAGGGCGGGCTTATAGACGATAGATCGATGAGGATTGGTGTGTGCGGCATCGCCTGCGAGATCTGTCCGAAGATGTCCAGCGGCACCTGCCCCCGCCCCGGGGTAGGGTGCATCCCGAAAGAGAACCCGTTCTGCTCGATCGCGACCTGCGCCTACAGGAAAGGGATGAGATACTGTTTTGCCTGCCCCGATTTCCCCTGCGGACTTACGGGCCAGGGCCCGGTGAAGGAAGGATTCTGCCGGCATATCAGCGGGAAGGACTGATCCGGCCCCATACCTATAGATGGTCACGGCATACCGGGGGCATCTACCGTTGCGGATGCGCCGGCGAAGGGAAGGAGGCATGGCGCATGGGCTACGGGCGGGGGCTACATGGATTACGGTGTCCGGGGAGCTGGAGACAGGGGAGGGGGAACAAGTTCCCCCTCCCCGTCGGCCCCACCCCCCGTGGCGATATCCACACGGTCCACAGCATGGGGAGACCCTGGAGAAGAGCCGGATACGGCTGCTCCCCTGATATCGCCACGCACTGCCCACGCCCCCGCGGCGGGGGCGGGGGAGGAGCGCCGCAGGCGCGGGCGGGGTGGGGGTCGCCGGCGAGGTATCCGGGTATCCGCCAACGAAGGCACGGGCGGGGTGGGGGCTGCCGGCAGAAGCGTATGGGTATCCTTCTGCGAAGGCGCGGGTGGGGCGGGGGCTGCCGACAGAAGTGCATGGGTAGCCTGCCACCGAAGGCATGGGTGGAGTGGGGGAGATATGTGGGGTCTCGGGAACGTTAGAGACAGGGGAGGGGGAACGAGTTCCCCCTCCCCGTCGGCCCCACCCCCCGTGGCGATATCCACACGGTCCACAGCATGGGGAGACCCTGGAGAAGAGCCGGACACGACTGCCCACCAGGTATCGCCACGCACGGACCCCGCCCCCACCGGGGGCGGGGGAGGAGCGCCGCAGGCGCGGGTGGGGTGGGGGTGCCGGAAGAGTACGGGTATCCCTAAGGAGGCGCGGGCGGGGCGGGGGAGGCCGACAGAAGGGCACGGGTATCCCTTGCCGCAGGCACCGGCGGGATGGGGGTGCCTGAGAAGTACATGGGTATCCCTTGCCGCAGGCGCGGGCGGGGGATTGCCGGCGAACTGCGTATGCGTGGCCAGGCGGGGTGAAACCCGCGTTACGGGGATGACCAGCGGGGAACACCCGGGTCCGGCACCCCTCCTCGGGGGTGAGGTCCCCGATCTACGCGGGGGTTCGCCGGTATGCATAAGAGCAATCGCGCGTATGCAGGGCTGATCGGGATGAGCGCAATTCACGGTATCAGGGCATATGAGCGGTATGCAGGAAGAGAGACGATACGGCGTATCGAGGCGAAAGCCCGCCCGCTCCGGGATATGCATATACTGCACATGAACTCCACCTACTACGGCGGCGGCGTCTCGCAGATCCTCTCCTCCCTGACGCTCCTGATGAACGGCCTCGGCATACGGACCGGGTGGCGCGTCGTGCACGGCCCGCCGGATTTCTTCAGCGTGACAAAGAAGTTCCATAACGCCCTTCAGGGAGCGGATATCAACCTGACCGACCGGAAGAAGGAGATCTACGAGGGGGTCATCCGCGAGAACGCCATGCGGAACCACCTCGATCACGACGTGGTCTTCATCCACGATCCGCAACCCCTCCCGATGATCACCCATTACCGGAAGAGGAGCCCCTGGATATGGCGCTGCCATGTCGACCTCACCACACCGAACCAGAAGGTCTGGAACTACTTTGCCCCGCTCATCGAGAAGTACGACGCCGTCATCCTCTCCTGCAAAGAGTACCGCCAGGATCTCAGGACGCCGCAGATCTTCTTCATGCCCGCCATCGACCCCTTCTCCATAGTGAACCGGGAGCTCTCCGAGAGCGCAATCGACGAGCGTCTTGCGTACTACAATATCCCGACCGACCTCCCCCTGGTCGTGCAGATCTCCCGGTTCGACCGCTGGAAAGACCCGCTGGGGGTCATCCAGGCGTTTGAGAAAGCGAGGAAAGAAGTGGAGTGCACCCTGGTCCTCGTCGGAAACGTGGCGACCGATGATCCGGAGGGTGCTGAGGTCTACCGGTCACTCCTTGCCCACCGGAATGAACGGGTCATCATCCTGAGCGTCCAGGATGGGGCGCTCGTGAACGCGCTCCAGCGCCGCGCAGCGGTCGTCCTGCAGAAGTCCATCCGGGAAGGGTTCGGGCTGACGGTATCGGAGGCGATGTGGAAGGGGGCGGCAGTTATCGGCGGGAACGTGGGCGGTATCCTCCACCAGATACGGGATGGAGAGAACGGGTTTCTGGTCTCCTCCGTCGATGAAGCGGCCGGGCGGATCGTCCAGCTGCTCCGCGATCCCGACCTGGCGCGCCGGATCGGGCATGCGGCGCACGAGACGGTGCGGAAACACTTCCTCTTTACCCGCACCATCGAGCAGTACCTCGACCTGATCGGCTCGTTTGAACCGGAGTTCCGGCTGAAGGGGATGAAGGAGCCATCCTGCGAGCAACCTGCAAACCCGGACAGAACAGGGTGAGAACCCTGATGGGAGGAAGGATATTTGGCAGAGATCCCGCGTACATCAACGGTGCACCGGCAGATGGAAAGAGGGATTGAGAACACCCCCATGGTATCGCGCGCACTGCGGGATCGCGCACCGTAGCCCTCGTCAGGGCTGCTATCGGCAAAATCCGCCGGTATCCTTCCATAGTAAACCCGAGCATTTTTCTGCGAGCGGGTGCGATCACTGATCTGTGAGTTCCATGGCTATCCAGG
>MPOY01000143.1 GCA_001896715.1 Methanoculleus sp. EBM-46 | reverse complement strand
TGACGGTCTCCTCCTCCTCCACGAGCCCGCGCCGGAGAAGGTCGGCAACCCCGGGGCCATCTTCAGCCGAACCGTTCTCGCTGATTCGGGCAAACACGGCCTCGTCGGGTCCGGGAGCGGCGTTGCCGGTCTTCTGCACGACCCCATCCCGTATGGTGACCCAGCCTTTCTTCCGCATCCAGCCGACGGCTATCTTTGCAAGCGGGTGCGCCTGCAGGTCCCGCATCGGGATGGCCTCTCCGAAACTCTCAAACACCTGCCGCTCGGGAAGGCCCTTCCCGGCGCAGGCCCGCCCCTCGTCGGTCGGAACATACCGTCGGGAGATGCGCTTCTCGACATCCACAAGCCCCCGCTCGCCGGCAAGGTTTGCATACTGCACCACCGCCTCCCGGCGGGCATCCATCATGCCGGCAAGGGCGGCCGCATCGGCCGATCCCACCGGCCCCAGGGCAGCCAGGAGCCTCTTCTCGTTCTGTGTCAGTTCCACCGTTCACACCTCCTCTGCAAGGTGCTCTACTGCATCCATCTTATCCCGCAACTCACGAAGGAACGCCTGCACGCGTTCATATGTCTCCTTCTTGCACTGCCCGCAGGTGAGCTCGCCTCCCTCGCACCGGCGGCGGAGATCGGCAAGTTCCCGATCGTCCTCGAGCATGTGGAAGAGGTTTAAGAGGAAGACCGGACAGGCGCCGGGCTCCCCTCCGAGGCGCTTCTGCTCCTCGAGCGTCATCCGCCCGCCGGTGAGCGCGCCCATGATCTTCTTTCTGACCGACGGTTCGGGCTCGTAGAACCCAAAAAGGCTCTCGGGCACGCTGCTCGACATCTTCCCGCCCTGGAGGCCGGGCATGAATATGTGGTAGGTCGACGAGGGGAGATAGAACCCGAATCCCCCGCGGGCAATCTCTATCCCGCGGACGGCATCCTCGATGCGCGCCATCGGCACGCCGGTGACGTCCACGTGGCCCGCGTACTTCTTTGAGCCGCTGAACGTGCGGTGCACGGCCTCGAGAGCCGCCTCCGGGGCATTCTTCGACCGGACGCTGATGTGGTCGCCGCGGTCCTCGACCGTGAACATCCTGAGCTTGTAGGCCACGTCACGGGTGAGCCGGATGTGCGGGTCCTGGTCGAGGCCGACCGGGACGACCGTGGGGGCGGGGCCGGCGTCGAGCTGCGGGAAGAGGATATCGGCCACCTGGGTGACGACGCTCACGGCATGCGAGAGCGACGTCTCGGGCCCGAACCCGTATATCGCCGTAAGCTCGGAGAAGTTCACCTTCGTGGACGCCTCGAACGCGAGGTCTTTTAACCGATCGTTTCGGCTCTGGTAGTAGGTCGTGCCGCAAAACCCGAGGGCGTAGAGGGCTTTGAGGTACTCCTTCCCGTACTCGCGGCACTTCTCCCACGATATGCCGCGGACCGCGTGCGCCTCGCGGTCGGCGATGGCCACGTAGCCGTTCCCGCCCTGCCGGACGTGCCAGACCACCTCCTTCATGACCATCAGGTGTCCGAGGTGCGGGAGCCCTGAAGGCATGAACCCGGTCAGAACGTGAAACGGGGTGCGGTTCCGGATGGCATCGGCTATCAGGCCGTAATCCCGGTGTCCGACGACGACACCCCTGCGCATAAACGGCGGTACCTCGGGAAGCCCTCGTGCGACCTCACCGACAGGCTCGATGCCGAACTCGGCAAAGAGTCGATCTACATCGACGGTCTGATTACTTGACCACGGATTCATTCCGGACTGCATGAAAAGACGCTCACAGCTTGATTCGGGCAAATTCGATGTATCCGATATCGCTATTGTATATGCAGGCAAACAACATCTTTTTTTTGACGCTGTGAGCAAGCCTGACCGACCGGGAGACAGCGCTCATCGGCGTGGAGGTTCTGGAAGGGACGGCGTGAACGAGCATCTCGGAGTGGGTCTTCTTTCCGGAGTAGACCCGGAAGTGGTGGCCGAACTTGTACCCGGTCCTCGGTATGTAGCCTTTCTCCCGGAGATCGGAGAAGACCCGCTCTTTCTCGCGGATCTCGATGTCTTTTTCGGCTGCAACACCGCGGAACTCTTCCGCGGTCATCCGACCCCCATCCCGCGTGACCGCGAGGCACCCCTTCTGCATGAGGTAGATCGACTCGACCGGGCGGAAGAGGAGCCTCTCGGGGTCAAGCCGTTTGCCGTACCAGCCCTCCTCAAGCGGGGTTCCCGGAGGCAGGTGGGCAAGCGCGTAGGTGCCGAAGAGCGAGGCCTCGATCGGTCTGTCGCACCGGGCCGGCTCCCCGACGCCGGGGAGGTCCTGCACCCGCACCTCGTAGTAGGTCAGTTCGTCCTCGTCGTCCACGACCGCAAGGAGGTACTGTTTCCTCATGTTGACCGCGGCAAGCACGTCCTGGCCCAGCTGCTCGAAATCGACAAGGTCCCGCTCGGAGAGGACACGGATCAGGTACTGGGACCTGCCGACCCCGGGTTTGTGGCCGCGGCGGAAGACGCGGAAATCGTGCGGGCCGGGCTGGACAACGTATCCCCGTTCGCGGATGTCGCGGTAGACGAGATACCGGCGGACAAAATTCGGCTGGCCGGCAAAGAGACCGAGCAGGGCGTCGAAGTCGAAGTCTTTCACGTCGATCTTGCCCCTCTCCATGAGGTAGAGCGCCTCTTCCGGAGAGAGCCGGAGGCTGGTTCCCTCAAGCCTCCCGTACCCCCCCTGCTCGTAGAACGTGCGTCCTTCGCCACCAAGGCGCACCCAGGTTCCGTCGAATGTCGCCAACACGTGGTAGAGTTATAGGGGGTTTGTGTACTTTAAGGGATTGCCGGCGCGCCGGCGCATCGACACACCTCCCGGCCCGGGTGAGAGAGAACCACTAAATTTTTGGCGTGTTAAACCGCACCAGTGATCGATTCCATGACGGGAATATACCGATACTTCCGGAACCGGGGGCCGACCATGGCGGCGCTGCTTATCGCGGTGGCGATGATCGCCGTCGTCCCGGTAAGCGGGGCCGCTCTGCCGGTCGCCTGGAATGCAACGTTCTCGCCTGAGGAGAACAGCAAGTTCGACGCCGTCGCAGGAACGGCGGACGGCGGTTATATCGCTCTCGGCTCGGTCCTCGCCGGGTCCGGGGAAGATCTGCTGCTCGTAAAGACCGACGGCCGGGGGAGCGAAGTATGGACGGAGAGGTTCCCCGGCATGGCGGCAGCCTCGGTTGCAGAGACCGCCGACGGCGGTTACATCGCCGCCGGATACAACGCTACGGCCGGACCGGATCAGAACGCCTACCAGGGCAGCTCGCTCCTGGTCAGGACCGATGCCGCCGGGAAGGAAGAGTGGCGGCAGATCCTGCAGGGCGAGAAGGTCTCAGCGGTCAGGCCGACCGCCGACGGCGGCTACGTCATAGCCGGATGGCTCTGGGATCCGCCCGGATCGGCAAACGATACGACTGCGATCGTCACGAAGACCGACGGCAGCGGCACGCCCACCTGGAACCGGACATTCCCCGGAGCCGCTGCGAACGCAGGGATCGTGACTGCTGACGGGGGATACATCATCGGCGGCACGAAGTCGCCCTTCGCCTACGATATCGGGGATGCGTTCCTCATCCGTCTCGACACTGCCGGCAACACGCTCTGGGAGAAGAACTACGCCGTCCCGGTCATCTTCGATGTTGAAGAGACCGACGAGGGCGGGTTTGTCCACTCGGGGAACTTCTGGTACGGCCTCGTCGATGCAAAAGGAGATGAGGTCTGGCTCCGGAATATGGAGGGGCTTGCCGGCTACGCCGTCGCCCTGCGGCCTGCCGGGGGATACATGATAGCAGGCACCGATATCAGGAGAGGGGAGGCCTTCGCCTTCGGGACCGACGGGGACGGGGCGATCCGGTGGAACACGACGATCCCGGATACGAGGGTCTACGCAGCGGAGAGCACCCCCGGCGGCTACGTCCTTGCGGGCATCCGGCACCTCTCGCCCGCATCGGGCGCCGCCTGGCTGGCCGGCCTCGAGGAGGCCGCGGAGCCGGCACCGACAACACCGGGATTTGGCGCGATCGCCGCCGGGGCGGCCCTCCTCCTCCTGTTCGCGGGAAGGAAGCGGAGGGGGTAAACCCTTCCCGCACGCGCATTTTTACGGGCGGGGAGACCCGCTGTTCAGGGCTCCCCTCTCCGGTAGTAGAGGTATGCCCCTGCACCCACGATGGCAAGGGCAATCAATCCCGGGACGATCTGCATGGAGGGGAACGCCTCCCCGGCCTGCGGGGTATCCGGCGCGATAACCTCTACCGCGCCGTCGCCGGGCAGACCGACGAAGAGCGCATACAGGCTGAAGTGCGAGACTTCTGCCGTGACGCTCCTGGTTTCAGGGTGAACGAGGGTGGGAACCTCCTCCCAGGCGTTCGCCGACCGGTTATACCACTGCACCAGGAAGCCCCTCCGGCTGCTGTAGACAGCATCCCACTCCTCCTCGGTGAGGTTGAATACCAGGGTCGCCGGCGGTGAGAAGGCGGCCCCATCCGGCCCGGCAGTGCAGGCATACCCGCTGAACACATATGATCCCGGCGCCCCGGGCACGTCGGGTGAATCGAGGAGTTTGAGGGTCACCGTGCGAAGCGGGCCTCCAACGGCATCGACGGCCCTGACACCCTCCGCGATGGCGAGACTTGCAACACCGTCGGGCGAAGCGATCCGGACGAACCGGCTCACAAGGCCGCTCTCCCCGAGGGGGAGCACGTCGGGTCCGGCAGGCCCGGGGGAGGGGGTCGCAGTCGGGGTCGCAGTCGCGGTCGGCGTGCCCGG
>MPOY01000271.1 GCA_001896715.1 Methanoculleus sp. EBM-46 | reverse complement strand
TGCACTTCCTGGAGAGTGCGGAACCGCTCGAGAGTTACTCGTACCTCTACTTCATCCATGCGCCGGCCCGGGGGATCAACATCGCAAGCATCCTTGAGCCCATCCGCCGGGCAAGCGTCGAGGTCCTGACGCAGACGTTTGCCATAGCCGCCGAGGTGGGGGCGGATGTGGTCATTCACCCGGGCTACTACGCGTGGAGCCAGGAGCGGGAGCGGGCGGCGGGAAGGTTCCGGCAGTCGCTTGACGAGCTTACGGCGGCCGCCGCCGACCTCTCGGTCACGTTCTTTGTGGAGAACATGGGGAACTGGGAGTATTTTTTCCTGCGCTCCTGCGAGGATCTGCCGCTCGTCGACGGGATCGGGCTTGCGCTCGACGTCGGCCACGCGCACCTGAACGGCTGCCTGGACTGTTTCCTCACCCACCCTGCGGCGCATTTCCACCTGCACGACAACGACGGCACCGCGGACACGCACTCCCCGGTAGGCGCCGGAACGATCGATTTTACTGCCGTCATGGATGCCGTCGCGAGGAGTAACGTCATCCCCATCGTCGAGGTGGAGACCCTCGATGGGGTGACCGCAAGCATAGATGCGCTCACGGCGATCGATGCCGCGGCGCGGGGCGGATAGGGCCGGCCGGGCAACGATCCGGCACGCCGTTCTCCCGGCATCGGCCGTAACCTTTTATAGGGAAAAACTCCAACATAGTTGGTGCGTTGTGCATTAGTGGCTCAGCCGGTAGAGCGCGTTCCTGGTAAGGACGGTGCCGAAACCGCCTGGTTCTCACATCTCGGCGCCTCGGTGGCATAGCGGTATCGCGCTTCCTTGGTAAGGAAGAAGTCGCGGGTTCGATTCCCGCCCGAGGCTTTATATTTTGAGTTAGAATCTCTTTTCCGGGCGTTATCTCATCTTTTCGGTATATCCGGATTGAGGACCGGGCAGCATATATATTGCTATTCCCGAACGTGGTGGGAGAACCGGATGGGAGAAACGATCCCTTTTTGACCGCGGGGGACAGATCCTCTGGAAATGAGTCCCACGATTGACCGTCCGCCGCTCATCTACTTGAACAACGCCGCGACGACCTGGCCGAAACCTCCGGGAGTGCTTGCGGCCATCACGCAATCCCTTGCCCTCCCGGTCTTTGGGTCGGGGAGGACCACCGGGAGCCAGGGCGAAGATTACGTCACGCTGGCACGGGAGGCGATCGCAGGCCTCCTTGCCGCGGACCCGCCGGAGCACGTGGTCTTCACATCGAGCGCGACCGACTCCTTAAACATCCTCATCCAGGGTTTCCTCGCCGGGTGCGATGCCGGCTGCCATGTCCTCACGACCGAACTCGACCATAACTCGGTCCTGCGGCCGCTCCATGAGCTCGCGCGGCAGGGCCGCATCCGATTGACGGTCCTCCCCTTCGAGGACGGCGCCGTCTCCCCCGATACGGTCGAGGCGGCCATAACACCCGATACCCGGCTCATGGTCACGGCCCACGGGAGCAACGTGCTCGGGTCGGTGCAGGAGATCGCCCGCATCGGGAAGGTCCTGCACGACCACGACATCTCCTTCATCGTCGACGGAGCGCAGACTGCCGGCCACATCCCCGTCGACCTCCGGGCTTTCCCGGTCGACGCCTGCGTCTTCACCGGGCATAAGGGCCTCTTCGGCATACCGGGCACCGGCGGATTCTACGTGCGGGACCCGGAAACAATCGCCCCCACCCGCTACGGCGGGACCGGGACGGACTCCTTCTCGCTCTTTCAGCCCCGGGATATGCCGGAGCGGTTCGAGTCAGGGACCCACAACTACCCCGGCCTTGCCGCCCTCGCGGCCGGAGCGGAGTATATCGCGGGCATCGGGGTGGAGACGATCGCAGAGAAGGCAGAACGCCAGACGGCGTTCATCATCGGGGAGTTGAAGGAAGAACCGAACGTAACGGTCTACAACGAGTCCCCCTCCCTCCCGATCGTCTCGTTCAACGTCCGGGGCATGGAAAACGACGACGTGGGGTTCATCCTCGCCCGCGCCTACGGGATCGTCGGCCGGACGGGGCTCCACTGTGCGCCTCTGGCGCACAGGGCGATCGACGGGGGGAGAGGCTCCGTGCGGCTCAGCCTCTCCTGGTTCACGACGGACGAAGAATGCCGGGTTGCAGCCCGGGCGATAAGGGAGATTGCGCAGCATGCGGATCCTTCGGTCGGTTCGCCATAAGTCCTGTGCCGACGGCTCCTTCATGAAGGAGTTCCTCCTCGATGCGCCGGTGACTGCGGGGTTCTTTGCCTACCTCGAGAACTTCGGGGAGGTCGAAGCACTCCGGAACGTCGGCGAGGGGTTCTACAAGTTCGAGAAGACCGACTGGTTCTCCATCAAGGGAATGAACGGCGACACCACGGTCGAGGTCAGGTTCAAGAAGGAGGCGATGGACCTGACGGCAGACTTCGTCTACCTTCTCTTCTCGTCGTACCGAGAAGGAGCGGCGGACCTCTCCCTCCTCAAACAGCGTGAGCAGGCGATCGAGAAGCGGGTGAAAGAGCGCCTCTATGGGCCGTGATCGGAATGCCCGGGGATATATTCGAGCAGTTCGCGGAGGATTATGACCGATGGTTTGACGAGCACCGCGCCGAGTACCGCGCAGAACTCGCCCGGGTCCGGCGCCTCCTCCCCCGCCCGGACGCCCGCGCCGTCGAGGTGGGTGCCGGGTCCGGGCGGTTTGCCGCGCCCCTCGGCATCCCGATCGGCATCGAACCCTCGCCGGCCCTCGGCAGGATGGCGCGAGAGCGAGGGATCGAGGTCATTCGCGGGCGGGCAGAGTCGATCCCGCTCCGGGACGGGGCGTGTTCGTCCGCGCTCGTGGTGACGGTCATCTGCTTCCTGGACGACCCGGTCCCGGCGTTTCGCGAGATTCACCGGATTCTCGCCCCGCAGGGGACTCTCGTGACAGGGTTTCTCGAACGCGAAGGACCGATCGCTCAGAAGTACCTGCACGAGGAGGGGAAGCACCGGTTCCTCTCCCGCGCCCGGTTTTATTCACCGGACGAAGTCCGGGAACTCCTCGGGCGCACCGGGTTTTGTGTGGCCGGGGCTGAGTCGCAGGCCGGTTTCTCCGTTTTTGCTGCGCGGAAGGCCTGATCGAGAATCGCGAGGGGACCGGGTATCGTCCTCCCCTCGCAAACCTTATGACCGGGTACGGTCGCTCCCCGGTTTCTGGAGACAGAGAAAGCGGTGCCTGCACCGGATGAGGCCGCGGTCGGCCAGGAGCCGCATCGGTGTTGCCGTCAGGCTCTCGGCCGCGAGGCTTGCAGAGACGATCGAGGGGGCCAGGGGCGAGAACGGATCCGGCAGGCTCCGGCGCTTTGCGGTGTCGCGGATGAGGGCATACAGCCAGTAGAGGGGCGATGCGCTTGAGACCGCACTCATCTTCATCATCATGCCGCATCCCTCAAAAAGCGATCGGTACTGCTCCAATCTCCGGTATACCGCCGCTCCGGTGAAAACACCCTCGTGCTCCTTGAACTCCGGTTCTTTCTTCGCGATCATCTCGATGAACGTGACGTGGCCTCCCGGCCGGACCACGCGGCAGATCTCCTCGACGGTTCGCGCAAGCTCGTCGTCATCGATGATGTAGCGCAGGACCCAGACGGCATTGACGAGGTCGAACGCGTCATCCTCGAAAGGAAACGGCATGCCCTCGATGGTATGGTGCTCGGCGTTCTGTATGCCGGTATTGCCCGCCATCCGTCGTGCTGCTTCCACCATCCCTGGCGAGAGGTCCACTCCGACAACGCGATGCACCTCCTGCGCGAACCAGAGCGTCCACCGGCCGACCCCGCACCCGTAATCGAGCACCGTAAAATGCGGTTCCAGCCTGACCGCTCTTGAGACGAGGCGCTTCTGGCTGCCGTCGATGTACATGGTATTCAGATCATCGACACTGACCACCGACCTGAGCGGATTGCCGCGATGCCGCTCGTTTGCTTCATCCCAGGCATCGCGTTGAGCCCGGAGGTCCTGCGTGAGCTCGCCCATCTTGATGCAGGGTTGAACCGTTGCCAGGCACTTAACGATTTCTGCTGTGCGATGCATGTCCGGCCGGTATGATCCTATCCGACTCAAAATAGTAGAAAGGGTCAGTACGCGCCCTTACCCGTCAGGAGGATGCCCCTTGTCGGGTAGGTGCCGTTGCACGGGCCTTCGAACTCGTGGCGCAGGCTCTCGGAGTACGAATTCGACTGCCAGCCGAGGATCCACCGCTGGTTTGTTCCCAGAAATCCGGACGAGATGGTGAGGACGTTTTCGTCATCGGCATCAAACGAGAGGGCAAACGGCACCTCCACGATGTACCCTGAGGATCCCGGGCTCACGTAGTGGTTTTTGTCGACGAATCCGCCGGACCCGTCAAGGTTGCCGATAACCCGGCAGGGCATGAACAGGGGTTCGACCCCTATCGGCGCCCGGGTCTCTATATCGTGATCGGGGCTGATACCGGGCAGGTGTAGTTCCATATCAACGAGCACGGGCGTCTCTTCCGAATACCTGTTTGAGTAAACATGGGTCGGTTTTGGGAGTTCCGACTCGTTCTGCCCCGGCATAATCCCGATTGGCACGATCCTGTTCGTATAGACCGGATCGATCCGGTCGGCCGATATGTTCAGCACGGGGATGCCGCCGATATGCTCGACCTTTACCGATATGTTCTCCCCGTCGAAGTTAGTAAAGCTTGCAAGCGACATATTGACGGGGGTCACGTTGGTCCCGGAGTCCGGGTCGTAACGGGAGGGGAGGGGGATCAGGAGGACCGCATCCTCGATGGGCCCCGACGTGGAGAGCGTCAGGCTGTAGTGGTACGACGGTCGAGAACTCCCGGAGTAATACAGGAGCCCCACGGTCAACGCTGCAAATACGATCGAGAATGCCGCCAGGGCGGTTGCTGCGATGATGAGTAACCTCTTTTTACGGACCAATCGAGTCACCTGTTATCGACCAGTGATCTGACTGCTGCTGCTCTTATGCCTTCCTGTTCTTTGAAAAACCCACCTCCGGTGCACCCCTGCCGTGCGAGCCCTCCTGAACCGCGGCGAACTCTCCCCTGACCACAACACTATATAGGATGACCGGTATCGGGGGCCCGCAGAAGGAGGCTAACCTATGCCCTACGTAACCGTTGGTAAAGAAAATTCGGGTAACATCGACCTCTACTACGAGGACCATGGCGCAGGAAGACCGGTCGTCCTGATCCACGGCTGGCCGCTCTCGAGTAAGTCCTGGGAGAAGCAGGTGCCGGCACTGATCGATGCGGGCTACCGCGTCGTCGCCTACGACCGCAGGGGGTTTGGCAACTCTGCTAAACCGGCATTCGGCTACGACTACGATACCCTGGCAGAAGACCTGCACAAACTCATGATGGAGCTCGACCTCACGGGTGCAACGCTCGTCGGGTTCTCGATGGGCGGCGGCGAGGTCGCCCGCTACCTCGGCACCTATGGGAGCGACCGCGTGGATTCGGCCGTCTTCATATCCGCGATCCCCCCGTTCCTCTTAAAGACAGCCGAAAACCCCGAAGGCATGGACGGCAGTGTCTTTGACGGGATCATGGAGAGCATCATCGCCGACCGCCCGGCGTTCCTCTCCGGATTCTTCTCGGAGTTCTACAACGTCGACGTCCTCGGGGGCGACCGTATCAGCGACGAGGCCGTTCGCTTCAGCTGGAACATCGCAGCCACCGCCTCGCCGCGGGGCACGCTCGACTGCGTCTCCGCGTGGCTGACCGACTTCCGGGGCGACCTTCGGAGCATCGACGTGCCGGTCCTCGTGATCCACGGCGATGCCGACCGGATCGTCCCCTTCACCGCGTCGGGGAAGCGCATCCCCGGGCTGATCAGGGAAAGCCGCCTCGTGGTGGTCGAGGGTGGGCCGCACGGGATCATCTGGACCCATGCCGGGCGCGTCAACCGCGAGCTGCTGGACTTCCTTATACAGAAGGCCGAGCCGATGCAACCGGTTGCCGGCCGCTCCTGAACCGGGGAGGGATCCGCTCCCCGCTCACTCCACCGGAACCAGGCCGGCGTTCTTCCCGGTGATGCACCGGCCCCCGCCGCGGGTGACGACGAAGGTGTTCTCGATCCCGACCATCCCGACTCCGCGGACCCCCTTCTTGGGCTCGATCGCAAAGACCATCCCCTCCTCGAGCGGTTCATCGAAACCTCGCGCGATCGCAGGCGCCTCGTCCACGGCAAGTCCGATACCGTGGCCCAGGAACTGTACCCGCCGGTTCCCGTAGCCCATGAAGTTCTCAAGAAACGCGGGATCGAGACTGCCGAGTATCGTCTCGTAGATCTCCGAGGGCATGACCCCCGGCCGCAACAGTGAAGCCGCCTCGTCCTGGACCTCCACGCACCGGTAATGGGCCTCCACCGCCTCTTCGGGAACCGGTTCCCTGAACGTGTACGTCACCGTCTTGTCGGTGTGGTAGCCCTGCACGCCGCACCCGCAGTCGACGAAGACTAAATCTCCCGATCTAAGCGTCCGGTCACGGCTGCCGAGGACCGGAGCGCCGGGAGCCATCCCCCGACACCCGCCCGGCCCGTCGAAACCGGTCGGGTAGAGGGAGTTCTCCCCGAAACCGAGCTGTCCGAGCACCATCTCCGTCCCGAACATACCGAACCGGGTTATCCCGTGGTGCCCCTCCCGGACCAGGCGTGAGAAGACCTCGCCGCCGAGTTCGGCCTCGCTCATACCCTCCCGGAGCATACCGGGAACGGCGTCCTCGAGCACCCGCCGGTGGATCTTCCCCGCCCGCTCCATGATCGCGAGCTCATAGGCGCTCTTCTTCGCCCGGACCATCGCCGCCTGCAGATCGAGTGCTCGCACCTCCGTGCAGGGGAAGTGCTTTTGGAACCTCTCAAGCAGCGCGAGGGGCACCACCTCCGTCTCGACGTGGATCACTCCCGGGCATGCGCCCATCCCGGCCGCCGCATCGCGGTAACTCCTCATCGGCCGGATGTCGGGGAAGAACGACTCGTCGAGCGCCCGCTCAAGGCTCCGGCGCACCCAGAGCACGGCTTCCCTATCGCGGGGGATCAGGAGAACTCCGTCCTGCATCGTCCCGGTGAGGTAGAACTGGTTCGCCCTGCCAAAGATGGCGGCAAACTCCCATGTTGGGTGATCTCTCTCCATACGAAGCCGGAAACGTTCCATGCGGTCCCGGAGCTCGGAGGCGGGGGTCTTTTGCTCCATACGCAATGGTTGGGCGGCGGTGATATTAACTATAGAGAGAGAGCACCCGGGCGCCCTGCGGCGGGGGTGCGCCGCTGTCCCAACCGGTTTATCGTGCCGCACGCTGCACGGTTGTCATGGATACCCCCTTCATCTTCACCATGCACGAGGGCCTGCCCCGCCAGGGACCGGGGAGCAACGCGTGCACGAGGAAGGCCTTCTCGCTGCTCGCCGGTCTCCCGCCCCGGCCCGGGATCCTGGATGTCGGGTGCGGGTCCGGCATGCAGACGATCGAACTGGCCCGGACCTGCCGCGACGCCCGCATAACCGCCGTCGACGTCCACCAGCCCTACCTGGACGATCTCGCCCGGCGGGCGGCATCGGCCGGGGTGGGGGAACGGGTCGCCACGCTCCGGGCCTCGATGGAGAGTCTCCCGTTTCCCGATGCATCGTTCGACGTCCTCTGGGCGGAGGGCTCGATATTTATCATGGGATTTCGGAAAGGGCTCAAATCGTGGAGGCGCCTTCTCGTACCGGGCGGCTCCATCTGCATCACCGAGGCCGTCTGGTTCACCGAAGAGCCCTCGCCGGAGGCGGCGGCGTTCTGGAGCGAGTGTTACCCGGCGATGACGACGGTCCCGGAGAACTGCACGATCGCCGGGCGTGCCGGCTACGATATCGTCGCGACCTTCCCCCTTCCCGCATCCGCGTGGTGGGATGACTACTATGTGCCGCTCGCAAGATGCCTTGACAGCCTCCGGGCGGTTGCCGCCGGCGATCCCGGCGCGGAAGCCCAGATCGAGGCCGCAGAGCGTGAGATCGCCGTCTTCCGGGAGCACGCCGGCGAGTACGGCTACGCGTTCTTCATCCTCCGGAAGAACCGCTGACCGGGCCGGCCTATCCGGAGAGCGTTCGCTATAACCGCAAGCGAGAGCCCCATATCCCCGAACGCCACCGCCATCCAGAGGGTGACCAGGCCCGGTACGGCGAGGGCGGCGATACCGAGTTTCACGACGAGCGCCGTTGCTACGTTCTGCCTGACGACCGAGATTGTCTTCTCCGAGAGAGCCACGAGGTAGGCGACCCGGGATATATCGTCTTCCATCACGACGATATCGGCCGCGTCGATCGCGACGTCCGACCCGATGGCCCCCATAGCGACACCGACGTCGGCCCGGGCCAGCGCCGGGGCGTCGTTCACGCCGTCGCCGACCATCACCACAAGCCCGTAGCGGTCCATCAGGCGCTCGACCATCGCCACCTTCTCCTCCGGGAGGAGGCCGGCATGGCACTCGTCGATACCGATGCGGCGGGCAACCGCCTCCCCGACGCGCTCGTTGTCCCCGGTGAGCATCACCGTCCGTATCCCCTTTGACCGGAGATCGGCCACCGTCGAACGTGCGTTCTCCCGGATCTCATCCGAGAGAGCGATAAGCCCGATGACCGCCGCGTCGGTGCCGATGAGGACGACGGTCTTTCCCTCGCCCTCCAGGCGGTCGTAGGCCGCCCGCCATGCCCCTCCTATTCCGGAAAAAAGCCCTTCGTTCCCGAGGAGGTAGGTCTCACCGCCGATATCCCCCCGGACGCCTCTTCCCGTCAGCGAGACGAACGCCCCGACATCCCGGAGGGCGGTGCCCGTCTCATCCGCCCGCCGCCGTATCGCCTCCGCGATCGGATGGCCGGAGCGGGACTCAAGCGACGCAGCGACGGCGAGCACCTCCTCTGCCGACCGATCGAGACCGACGAGATCGTCCGCCTCGAGCCTTCCGGTCGTGAGCGTCCCGGTCTTGTCGAAGACGACCACCCGGGCAAGCCCCACGGCCTCAAGGGAGTCCCGGCCCTTTATGAGCACGCCGTTGTGCGCCGCGGTCGTGATCCCCGAAACCATCGAGACCGGGGTGGATATGGCGAGCGCACAGGGGCAGGATATGACGAGGAGGATCAGCGCGCGGTAGAACGCCTCAAGGAACGGTATGCCGAAGACGAGCGGCGGAACCACGACGAGGAAGGCGGCGACTATGATGACCGCCGGCGTGTAGTAGCGGGAGAACCGCTCGATGAACGCTTCGGTGGGGGAGGTGTGGGCCTGGGCCTCCGCGACCAGCGCCACGACGCGGGCTATCGTGCTCTCCGCCTCGGGTTTTGTCACCCGGACCTCGAGGTAACCATCGACGTTTCGGGTCCCGGCGTAGACGCCGGCCCCGATACCCTTTGCCACCGGGACGCTCTCCCCGGTGATCGCCGCCTGGTCGACCGAGGATGCGCCGGCCGTGACGATACCGTCGAGCGCGATGGTATCGCCCGGCTTCACGATCACGATCTCCCCCACGCCGATATCGCCGACGCCGACGGTCACCTCTTCGCCGTCCCGCCGGACCCGGGCCGTCTGCGGCGCGATATCGAGGAGCGATGCTATCGAGCGGTGCGCCCTCCCGGCCGCGTACTCTTCCAGGAACTCGGCGATGGCATAGAGGTAGAGGACGGTTGCGCCCTCTGCGGGGTTTCCGGTCAGGAACGCACCCGCCGCCGCGATGGATATGAGCACGGCGATGCTGAACCGGAGCCGGATGAAGGAGAGGACTCCGGCCCTCAGGACGTCGTAGCCGGATATGACCGCAGCGGCGAGCAGCAGAACAGTCCCGGCGAGGGGATACGGCGTGAAGGCGCCGATGAGTATTCCCGGGAGAAGGAGGATACCTGCGATTGTGAAGACCGCGATATCCCGGCGGCTGACGATGGGCCCGTGGATCTCGCAGACCCCGGCCCGGCAGCGGGGGCAGGTCGGGCACGCCTCACCGGCGGCCATGGTCCGCCTCCGTCTCGCCGGCGATGGGGCGGCAACCCCCGGCCTCAACCCCGGGGACATGGGTCTCTCTCATGACTGCACGGAATCTTGGTCATATCGGACTTAAAAGGTGCTATCGGTGGCGAGGTTGACCGTGCACAAACGTTATAATGGGTTCAAACCAACTGATCGGGGAGCGATTTCGTGCAGCGAACCCCGGGGTTCCAGCTGAAAGCGACTGCCAATCCTGTTTCTCCTCCTGCAGGAGCAGACGATGCCTACACAAGATTCCACCGCACCTCCCCGGGATGATCCGGGAGCCCCTGTCCCCTGCCGTATCTGGATCTGTGGACCCGGCGGCGAGGCGCTCCATCTCCCGGACCCCGGATGGGCGGGCAGGATTCACCCGGAAGATATGGACGCGGTGCTCTCCGGGTGGAAGCGTTCCGTTACTGCCGGCGCGCCGTGGAGCCGCAGGTATCGTATCCGGGACAACGGCGGAGAGTACCGCACCGTTGTGAGCAGCGGTATTCCGGTCAGGGACGCCAGAGGTCGGGTCGTCCTCTGGGTGGGGGTCACCGGCCGGGACAAATCTTGCGGAGAGGGGAGAGAACTTGCGACCCTCGCCGCAATCGCCCGGGTGATCGAGGAGGGCGATGCCGATCCCGGGGAGGTCGTCCGGCGGGTGGTGCGCCTCCTTCCCGGGGGGTTTCGGCACCCGGAAAGGGTCTCGGTACGGGTCGTGCCCGGGGCCGCCGTCCCGGGCCCGGGGAAGGTCGTTGCCGGGCGTCTTTTGGTCGAGTTCCGGGACCGACCGGAGGGGATGGGAGATCCATACCTCCCGCAGGAGCGTGACCTCATCTACGCCGTCGCCGCGATGCTTGAGGTCGCCGTCGCGCCGGCGTATGGGGAGACGGGGCCCTCAAGCATCGCAGAACGGCGGCAGGCAGAAGAGGCGCTCAGGGAGCAGCAGATCGCTCTCGACAACCGGGTGAGGGAACTTGCGACTCTCTATACCATGACCGACATCGTCGAGCGGCCCGGTATATCGGTCGACGAGATCCTCGCGGAGGTCGTCGCCATCCTCCCCGCCGGCTGGCTCCACCCCGGGGATGCCGCCGCGCGGATCACGCTCGACGGCCGGGAGTATCGCTCTCCCGGGTTCGTGGAGACCTGCTGGAGGCAGGAGAGCCCGATCGTCGTATGCGGCCGGATCGCGGGAAAGGTGGAGATCTGCTATCTTCACGAAGAACCGGCGAAGGACGAGGGACCGTTCCTTCTCGAAGAACGCTCCCTGATCGATGCCGTCGCGGCAAGGCTCGGGCGGATCATCGAGCGGGTGCGGGCCGACGAGGGCCTTAGAAGGAGCGAGGAGAAGTACCGCCTCCTCTTTGAGCAGATGCTCGAGAGTTACACGCTCTACGAAGTGATCCTGGACGACGCAGGAGATCCCATCGATTACCGCCTCGCCGAACTGAACGAGAAAGCCACCGCCGTCTTCGGATGTAGCCGCGACGAACTGATCGGGCGACGGCTCTTCGACATATTCCCGGCGATCCGCGAGGGGGCCCTTGCCATCTACGGGGAGGTCGCGGAGACGGGCATCCCGACCCGGCGGCGGTTGCAGGAACCGAAATCCGGACGCTGGTACGACCTGCACATCTACCGCCCGGAGATCGGGAGGCTCGTCGTTACGGGACAGGAGATCACCGGACAAAAGAAGGCCGAGCTCGCCCTCCAGAAGAGCGAGGAGAGATTCCGGGGGATATTCGAACAGGCGGGAACCGGGATCGCGCTCATCGATCCCGAGGGGAGGATCATGGAGGCAAACCCGGCGTTTGTGCGTATGTTCGGCTATGACGAGGACGAACTTCATGCCATGCTCTTTTTAGACCTGATCTATCCGCCCGAGAGGGAGACGGCCAGGGCCCTTCTGCAGAAGACGGCCTCCGGGGAGAGCGCCCGCCGGGAGAAGCGTTACGTGACAAAAGACGGCAGGATCCTGCGGGGCCGCCTGACCACGTCGCTGCTCTGCGATCCGGAAGAGGAGGGGCTCGTCATCGGGATGGTGGAGGATGTCACCGACCGGAGGGAGATGCAGAACGCACTCCGGGAGAGCGAGGAGCGGTTCCGGGAGATCGCCCAGCGCAGTTTCGATATGATCTACACCTGCTACAACGACCGGGGGATCACCTACATATCCCCGGCTGTCACGAGGATCCTCGGTTATACCCCGGAAGAGATGATCGGGGTGCATTGCGGCGAGTACATCCTTGAAACGAGCCGCCAGGAATGGCTGGAGGCCGAGTCCCGGATTGCCCGGGGAGAGCCTGTCGCGGGGCTGGTAGTGGGATTCCGCCGGAAAAACGGGACGGCCGCCGCCGTCGAGATGAACGAATCCCCGATCATGGAGGGAGGGAGGGTGATCGGCGTCCAGGTCGTCGGCCGGGACATCTCGGACCGGAAGCGCTACGAAGACATGCGGCTGCAGGCATTCTCCCAGATCGAGCAGAACATCGAGCAGTTTGCAGTCCTCGCGGATCATATCCGCCTGCCCCTGCAGGTGATCCTCGGCACGGCAGACCTGACCGATGACACAAATGCGGCGGAGAAGATCCGCGAACAGGTGGAGCGGATCAACAGGATCGTGAAACAGCTTGACGAGGGCTGGGTCGAGTCCCGCGAGATCCGGGAGTTCCTGCGGAGAAACGAACTGGTATAACGGCCACCATCTCCCGGTCGCGGGATCTGCCGGAGCGGATCGTACCCCGGCGGCTTCAGGCAGCACGTTCTTTCGTCGAACGATATCCCGTACTCCTGCATCGGGCAGCAGAACAGTTATCGGTCAATTGAATATACTGTACTGCGGATACGGGTAGGGTTAACATGCCGGCCATTGCCGCGCCCGCATAACCGTGCGACCGTGATGAGATCCGGAAAAGAGCACCTGAAGAGCGGTTCAGCGCCCCCCCCCACACAGCCGGAAGAACCCGACCCGAACTCGAACCATGCAGACCAATTCCAGAGGAACAGAGACCGCAACCGGGTATCACCCCGCAGACGGCACGGATATCCGGCAGGATCATGCAAAACAGGGTGCAGCGAGCCCCGGCATACTGACGTCGCTCATCGTCTTTACGGTGCTTCTCGCCGCCCTCGCAGCGACCAGCCTCTACAACTACCTCCTCTTCCACACGATCGCCGAACTTGTCGCCGTCGGAATAGCGATAGCGGTCTTCACCGTCGCCTGGAACGCCCGGACGATGCGGGGGAACAGTTACCTGCTCATCGCCGGCACCGGTCTCCTCTTCGTTGCCGGAGTTGGGCTGATCCACACCCTTGCCTATGAGGGGATGGGAATCTTTTCCGGCTATGATGCAAACCTCCCGACGCAGCTCTGGATCGCCTCCCGCTACCTCCTTGCCGGGACACTCCTCGCCGCGCCGCTCCTGCTCCGGAGGAACCCGGCCCCCTGGGGGGTGTTTGCCGCGTTTACGGGAGTCACCGGGGCCCTTCTCCTCTCGATCTTCGTGTATCCGGTCTTTCCCGATTGCTACGTCGAGGGCTCGGGGTTGACGCCCTTCAAGATCGTGAGCGAGTATGTCGTCGCGGCCCTGCTCGCCCTCGGCGCCGTCGCCGTCTACCGGTTGCGCGGTATCTTCTCGCCCCGGGTGGCGGGCAATCTTATCGCGGCGATCCTCGTGCTGGTCGTATCGGAACTTGCCTTCACGTTATACATCAGCGTCTACGGGTTCGCGAATATGGTCGGCCACCTCCTTATGGTGCTCTCGTTCGGGCTCTTTTACGTAGCATTCGTCGAGACCGGCATCCGGCAACCCTACGCGGTGGTCTTCACCGGCCTGGCGAGAAGCGAGGAGCAGCTCCGGCGAGAGAAAGACCGCCTCGAGCAATACCTGGATATCGCCGGCGCCCTCTTCGTCGTCCTCGACCGGGATGGCCGGATCACCCTCGTCAACCGCAGGGCGTCCGAGATTCTCGGTTATCCGGCGAATGTAGTCGTGGGCGAGCCCTGGATCGAGCGGTTCGTCCCTCCGGAGGAGCGGGAGCGTGCCCACGCGCTCTTTCTCGGGCTGATGGGGGGAAAATCCGCGCCCGTATACGCGAGGACGCCGGTCCTCACCGCAGGCGGCGGCGAGCGGATCATCGAGTGGCACAACACCGTGCTCCGGGACGATGACGGCGTCGCCTGCGGGACGCTCAGTTCCGGGGTGGATATCACCGAGCGGCAGCACGCTGAGGAGGCGCTCCGACAGGCAAACGTGAAGTTGAACCTCCTCTCCGGGATCACCCGCCACGACATACTCAACCAGGTCACCGTCGCACGCGCCTACATCGATCTCACCGCGGAAGATAGCGATGAGCCCGGTATCGGGAACTACCTCGCGCGTGCCCGGACCGCAGTGGAGGAGATCCAGAAACAGGTCGAGTTCACCCGGGATTACCAGGATATGGGCGTCGCGGCGCCCGTCTGGCAGAGACCGGAGGATCTCATCAACGAGAGCGCTTCAGACCTCGCCCTCCCGGCGGGAGTTCGGGTCCGGACGGACCTTGCGGATCTTGAGATCTACGCGGACCCGATGGTGAAGAAGGTCTTTTACAACCTCATCGACAACGCCATTCGCCATGGTGAGAAGATAACGGAGATCCGGTTCTCCTGCGCGAAATCCGGACGGGATCTGCTGCTCCTCTGCGAGGACGACGGCACCGGCATCCCGGACGGCGAGAAAGAGACAATATTTCACGAGGCGTATAAGCGGCGGCACGGGCACGGGCTCTTCCTGGTCACGGGAATCCTCGGTATCACCGGTATGACAATCCGGGAGACGGGGATCCCCGGTGAAGGGGCGCGTTTTGAGATAAGGGTGCCGAACGGCGGGTACCGGGGTGATAACGAGAGATGCGCGGCCCCGTAGACCGGCGGGCAACCGGTCGATCGGTATCGGTTCAAGAAGGGGATCAGGCCCGCCGGAGATGGGGGCGAAGGGCCGTCACCCGCGGGACGCCGACTCGATATGGTCCCGTGCAGCCGGCGTCGTCTCCCGGCCCTGGGGTGTCCGTTTTATGAACCCGATCTGGATCAGGTAGGGCTCGTAGACCTCCTCGACCGTCCGCACCTCTTCTCCGATCGATATCGCGATCGTCTTGACGCCCACCGGCCCGCCGTCGAAATCGTGTACGATCACCGAGAGGATACGCCGGTCGAGCTCGTCCAGGCCCAACCGGTCGATGCCGAGCATGGTAAGGGCAAGGTCGGCGGTCTTCTCATCGATGCTCCCGTCGCCCCTGACCAGGGCAAAGTCACGCACCCGCCGGAGCAGCCGGTTTGCTATCCTGGGCGTTCCGCGGCTTCTCCTCGCTATCTCGAGCGCGCCTTCCGGGGTGATCGGGGTATGCAGGATACCGGCGCTCCGGCGAACGATCGTCGCCAGGTCCTCGACCTCGTAGAGGTTGAGCCGGAATATGAAACCAAACCGGTCCCTGAGCGGGGATCCGAGCAGACCGACCTTCGTCGTCGCGCCGACGAGGGTGAACTCCTCGAGCGGGAGCTGCACGGACCGCGCCCCCGGCCCCTCCCCGATCATCACGTCGATGCAGGCGTCCTCCATCGCCGGGTACAGGATCTCCTCGACCACCGGATTCAAGCGGTGGATCTCGTCGATGAAGAGGACGTCGCCCCGGGAGAGCGCCGTCAGCTGGGCGGCAAGGTCGGCCGGCCGGTCGAGCACCGGGCCGGTGGTGGTCCGGATCGCCACCTCCATCTCCCGGGCGATGATACGGGCAAGCGTCGTCTTTCCAAGACCCGGCGGCCCGGAGAAGAGGATATGGTCCAGGGATTCGCCGCGCCTCTTTGCGGCTGCTATGGCGATGGCAAGGGTCTCTTTTACCTCGCGCTGGCCCACGAACTCATCGAACCGCGCCGGCCTGATAGCGGCGTCGTCCGGCTCCTCCCGCAGGGCGGCGGACGACGTGATCCGGTCCTTCATGGTCGCTCCCGCAGGCGGGCAAGGGAGGCGCGGATCAGATCCTGCACCGTTGGAGCGGAGAGGGCGGAGAGGGCGGCGTCGACCGCCTCCTCCGCTTCGCGCCCGGAGAACCCGAGCGATACCAGGGCGCTCACCGCATCGCCGGCCTCCGCCCGATGGGAGGTGGCGGGCAGCGTCGCCGCGCACTTCTTCATCTTGTCTTTCAGCTCCAGGATCAGGCGTTTGGCGCTCTTTGGCCCGATGCCCGGTATCCGGGTGAGGACCTTCTCGTCGTCGTTTATTATCGCTATCGCGAAGTCTTCAAACGAGACCCGCGAGAGTATGTTCATGGCGGTCTGGGGGCCGATCCCGGTGACGCCGATAAGGATCGTGAAGAGTTCCCTCTCGCGCGGGTGGGCAAATCCGTAGAGCTGGATGTCGTCGTCACGGACCACCATATGGGTGTGCACCATGACGCGGCCCCCAGTTCCTGCGAGGTCCTGCAGCGTGGGCCCGGTGACCTGCACCCGGTAGCCGATGCCGCCGATATCGATCACCACCCACCGGTCTCCGGTGGATGCCAGTTCTCCGGAAAGATGATCTATCATGGTTACCGCACCATATTGATGTGGCAGAGGGCGATGGCGAGGCCGTCCGCGGCATCGTCCGGCCGGGGAATCTCCTGCAGGCGGAGAAGCCGCCGCACCATCTCCTGCACCTGGTGTTTGTCGGCACGCCCCGACCCGGTCACCGCCTGCTTGACCTGGTTCGGCGTGTACTCGGTGATCGAGATATCTCTTTCTTCCGCAGCAAGGAGGATGACGCCGCGCGCTTCGCTGACGTGCATGGCAGAGGTGATGTTCTTTGAGAAGAAGAGCTGCTCAAGGACGACAGAGTCTGGTACGTACTCGTCAAAGAGCAGCGAGACCCTCTCGTAGATCTCCAGGAGCCGCCGGGAGGGGCGGCTATCGCTTCCGGTCTCGATGCAGCCGAATGTCAGGGGAACCGGGTAGGGGTCGCCTCTCTTAAGGACACCGTAGCCGGTCCTCGCCACCCCGGGATCGATCCCGATCACGGTCATCTCCCTCACGCATGAGTACTCCGTTCTCCTGCTAGATACCTATTTCGCGGGGTTCCGGCTGCCGGGCACCGGTTGACCCGGGGTGCCGTCGTC